>NZ_SBIS02000012.1 GCF_004765815.2 Halorussus salinus
GCGAGGGCCGTATATGAGGATAGTGATGATCCGGAAGGACTATTGAATCATATAGGAATGAATTTCGGGTTCAATACGTCGGGGAAATCCCAACTCATTACTGAACAACATCTGAAATCTCTTGAGCCGTATATTTCTGATATTCCTAATATGGATTTGATAGGAATCGTGGAGAAGGCGGATGAACTTGGAATGAAAGATTGGGCCGCAAACCACGTACAGCCTCATTTGCCAAATGACCAGCGACCGAGGCACTTTCCGACTAACGACGACTTCATAGAGGAACTCAACGAGATTAAAGACAACGACAATAAAGATATCAGGGGTTGGATGACAAGATTTGATCAACGGTCGATATCAAAGTCTCGTGTCTTTGGGGTTCTAGAAGAATGGCTACAAACTAACCCAACACTGGAAACATACAGAATATCTGTGGAGGTAGTAAAGAACTGGGGGACCCGTGAGGAACTCAAAATCTTGGACGACATATCGATTGAAGACGAGAGTGCCCAGCGATTCTACAAAGATGCGGAATTCGGAGTGAAGGTTCGTACACTGAATTGATTATATTTGAAACGATGTCACAATCTAACTGCCACTAAGAAGCTACTCTCTCAGGCAATAATATAACACATATTATGCAAAATTAGACTGTCTTGTCTCAATCCAAGACACCTCTGGATTCTAAGCAAGACAAAATTACAGAGTCAAAACGATTAAAAATACCAAGCGGCTCTATACCTGATGTAACGGTTCGCAGGAAGACCAACCGCGATGGGTCCAGCATCGCGGCTGAGTTCGCGGGCCTTGGTTGGCACAGGCTCCGCGAGGAGTCCTGCACCGAGTAGCAACAGCGTTCGCCACAGGACCATGCAAGACTCCCGAATCCCACCCCAAGAGCGTATCGCTTTCCAATCAGTCGAGCGTCAATTCGCCCTCAAGATAGACGCGACCACGGGCCGTGATTTCGTAATATCCCGGCTCCTCGCGTTCAATCAATCCCTCCTCTTCGAGTTCACGGCAAATTCGCACGATGTAACTGCTGTTCTTATAGCCGGTAGAACGAGTGATAGAGGTCGGATTAAGGCGCATTTTCTCAGACCGACCGCTCGATGGTGGCTCCAACGCAAGCAGTTCAAGGACAGTCCGGTGGGCATCCGTTGGACCATCCTTCTCGATAGCCATACGACATTGTTTTCTCTACCTAACTTTAGTGTAGCCGGAATCCCTCCACAAGTAAATACCTGTTATACCGAGTCAATAGGTATTGAGTTAAGTTTAAGTTGCTACATTTACCACTCGACAAGTAACGGGAACGAGACGCGGATTCACCACTTTCGGTTGGACGCATCGCAGAAACGATGCGGACCCGATGGTGGAGTCATCGGGGTCCGCGGTTCGCTCCCGTATCCACGGTACGGAAGCATGCACGAATTCACCGACGCGGGACTTGAATCCCCCGCACGACTAGCGGATAGTCTGTCAATCGCACGCGCCAGCGGTCGGGGAGGAGTGGCGGCATGACGGCCGAGTCGGTCACGTCGCTCAGGACCATGCCCTACTCCCGAATTCCAATTCAAGAACCTACTATCTTCCAATCAGTCGAGCGTCAATTCGCCCTCAAGATAGGCACGGCCACGCCAATTAATCGAATAATAGCCGGGGTCCTCCCGCTCGACCAACTCGGCATCACGCAATTCTCGGCAGACAACTCCGATATGGCTAGAGTCTTTGTAGCCAGCACTCTGGGTGAGACATTTTGGAGAGAGCCGCATTTTATCGGAGCGAGAAGAAGGCGGGGTTTCGAGCGCCAAGAGTTCGAGAATGGCTCGATGTGCGTCAGTCGGTCCATTCTCTTCCAAAGCCATGGAGAGACATTCTTAAGCCCAGAATTTAATTTGCGTGATTTAATCCCACAATCACTTACTTGGGTTCCTAGGCATTCAGATGAGTGTATAGATTTAAGTTGTGTTAGTTATGAATTGAGAAGCAACGGGAACGAGACGCGGATTCACCACTCTCGGTTGGACGCATCGCAGAAACGATGCGGACCCGATGACTCCAGCATCGGGGTCCGCGGTTCGCTCCCGTATCCACGGTACGGAAGCATGCACGAATTCACCGACGCGGGACTTGAATCCCCCGCACGACTAGCGGATAGTCTGTCAATCGCACGCGCTAACGGTCAGGGAGGAGTGGCGGCATGACGGCCGACACAGTTGCGTCCCTCACGGACTTGCGGGCGTTCGAGCGCGACCTCCTGTACGCGGTCTGCGCGCTCGAAGACGATACGCCGCCGAAAGGACTCACAATCAAAAACTATCTCGACAGCGAGTACGGCGAGGACCTCAACCACAGCCGGCTCTACCAGAACCTCGACCGGCTCACCGACAACGACCTCCTCACCAAAGGCCAGAAAGACGACCGCACCAACGAATACGCGACCACCGACCACGCCCGAGAACTCCTCGCCGACCACGCCCAGCGCCGCGCCAGCGCGGTCGACCTCAACGGAGGTGGCCCCGCATGACCCACGCCATCGAGTTCGGTCCCGACCTAGACGACGCCATCCCCGAGACGTTCGACATCTGCGACGACTGTGGCACGCCCACCGTCCAGCTCTCCTCGCACACCTGTCCCGACCCGGACACGGTTGCCGACCCGTCACGGGCGGAACTCGACCGGCGCGCCGAACAGGACCCCTTCCCCGACTCCGAGACCGTCCTCATCCAGCAGGCGCGACGAGCAACGAGCTACGCCTACCACGAAACCGACGCGAACAACCAGCCGCTCTGTCCGGCGAACACCACCAGCGGATTCGAGCAACTCACTCGCACCGACGCCCAAGCTAAACGGTATGCCCCCTGCCAGTTCTGTCACCGCATCCGCGGAGCCAACGCAGACAACGGAGGTGACCAGTGATGAGTGCCCGTCGGAGACAACTGGCGAGCAACCTGACGAGCTACAAGCGCGACTTACTCTGGGGCGTCCATCGCGCGAACCGCGCACACGAGACCCCCGTTGGCGCAGACGTAAAAACAGAACTCGAAGAGCTAGGCCAAACCAACACCGAGGGCGGCCAATTCTACCCCCGGCTCAACGAACTCGTCGATGCCGGTCTCGTCACGAAAGACGACCATCCAGATGACGGACGCGGATTCACTGTCGACTTGACCGAGGAGGGCAACGCTGTGTTGACCGAGTTAGTCCTCCGAACCGTCGAGTCGCTGGATGTGGATGTCCCCAGATGTGCCCTCCCAGATGCTGATGCTCGGCCGCAAGTTCGAGGTGAAGGCTAATGGCAACTAGCGAGTTCTATGCCAACTCCAGCGGAGAAATCATCTCGATGACCGACGCGGCCGCCAACCGGGACCAGAACCGAGACCGGGACAGCCCTGAGGGATCGAATTCGCTCCTCGTGGCGGCGCTCCATCGGCTGTTCGCCTGTCCAGCGAAAAGACCCGGCAGTTGAGACGTTCTGCCCGAACCACCAGACCAGCCACGGAGGCGACGATGCCGGACCGGACACCGGATATCGGGAGAGTCGTCGAGATGCCGAGCGGCGAGTGCGGCGAAATCCCCACCGACCACAAGCCCACTCCCGACGCTATCCGTGTCCGACTCGATTCCGGCCGCGAACCACGGTATAGCAACGTTGAACCAGTCTCCCCCAACCGAGAAACCACTTCCCAGCAATGACCGCGACACGGACCGACTCCCCCACGACCAGTACCGAGACACGAACTAGCCAAGTTTTCATTCGCACGAATAGCGAGGAGAAAGCGATGGCGGAAGCCGCCGCCGAATACTATGGTTGTTCGCAGGCGGAAGCCGGACGGCAACTCTACGAAGCGTGGTTCCAGAACACGTTCGGCGACGTGGACCCCCAGCTCGTCGCCGACACGAACCTCGATGCCGAAGACTTGCAGAATCTCGCCGCGAAAGATCTCTCCGAAGACGAACTCCACGCAGAACTCCGCCGACACGCAACCTCGGACGACTCCGACACTACGCCGACGAGCTACACGGCGACGGTCGTCCCGGCCGAACTCGAACGCTCCGGCCCTGAACTCGACTACGAGGATCTTCGGGAAGCCGTCCAAGACCCCGAAGACGGCGGCTACTGGAGCGACAATCTCGAAATCCACCCCGACCGCGTCGGCAACACAACGCTTCGAGCGAACCACTTAGTCACGAGTCGCGTCCTCGCTGCGATGGCGCGGTCATGCGCAAACGAGGGCGTTTTTCACGAAGATCCACTCACTGACCTCGTTCAACAGTACTGTTTGCATCTCACGGATCGGTTCAACGCCGACCGTGGGAACCAGTATATCATCGAGACCTACAAGAACAACGTTAAACGACTACTTTGGACCCACCCTCGTCCGAGTTCCAAGACGTTGTTCACGAGCGAGGAGTCCTACTACAGTGCGCTTCCCGGCCTGATGAACGACTGCGAGACCACGCTCAGCGGCTTTGCCGATATCATCCTCCAGCGAGAGGAGTGCCTTGAGACGGACCTCGCTGGCCCGCTAACCGCTTCGCTTGCGGAAGTCGAAGACCTCGATGACTGGTACGGCATCGTCGGTGAAGCACTCGAATTCGTCGCGACGACAAGAAACATTATTAGTGGAATCACTGACCCAGATCAGTTCCTTGAACAGGCCGGGGATGACGCCTTCGACTTTGGTGTCCGACCTGAGGTGGACGGACCGTTTGGAGAGCTAGCGAAATCCCAGAAAGAGTTCATGAATCTTTACGAGACGAATCTGCATGTTCACGTTCAAGAGAAGATAGAGGAGAACCACGTTTCCCCCGAAGTCCAGAATATGCTCAGACGGGAGTAGCCAGCTCGTCACGGGTCGGTCCGCATCACGCTGGATAGCGGCTACTGTAGCTTTCCCTTTCTTGGTTCGGCCATAGAAGCAGTACCAGTTCCTCGGTGACTGCGAAGAAGTAAGTTCTCGACATTTTCACAGCGATTTCTTGGAGCAGTCCGTTCATTAACCGGGTAGATGACACTGATGGACCGATTCGTCGAGGCGATCAATCGGCATTAGGGCGATACCGCTTGCGGTTAAGTTAGCTAGATTGGAGAAGCAGAGCGAGAAATAGCGTTCCGTCTTGCGATTAACAATAGACCGCTTGCGGAATTCGGCCCGATTTTCTCGTTCTACAGAACGGCATTAAGATAGAAAGATTGGTGGAAACGCTCGGTAGCGGGGCGAGAAGTAGAAATCATGCGCGGTTCATCGTCTGCAAGAATACCGATTGAGAGACGGTCATGAGCGACGCTACGGAAGAACTCTGTTCTTCCTTCGCTTAGAAGCCGACAGTACGGATATCATTGAAATTATGGATTTAAAAATATTTTGATTCCAGTAGTTTATCAGGATAGAACATACGATACCAGTTATTAATACATAGAACCGCGTTCTTAATAACGGGCTTTCCGGAGCGTTAACCGTGTATCTGGTTTTTCAGGTCTTCTCGACCACGCTGGCGGTAACCATACCGTCTTCTCACGTCCTTTCGGTCTCCCCACCCGTCCAACTCGCTGACTTACGTCTAAGAAACGAGAAAATCGAATCGAATTCCGCAAGCGGATCTCAACAACGTGCTGGTGCAGTTGAACGAAACTCCCCTTCCGTGTCGCATCGAATCTTCCCGCTGCGAGTTGCTCCCAGCGATATTTTGATATTATAGAGCGTATTAAAATAATCTAATGCGTCGAACACCAGATTCCGTTTCTGCGTCGTTAGACCCGCCGATGGACATGGCTGTTGAGTTGTTCCTCGAACACGGTGAACGAGCAGATTTTATTCGGGACACTCTTCGAGAGGAGTTTTTCGGTCGTGAGCCGGAGTCTATCGACGAGTATCGCGTTTTGACTGAGCTGGCACGGCAACACATCAGGGAGTTAGATGCCGACATCGAACGGTTAGAGAACGAAATCGCCTCCAAGCGGCGACAGCAAAAGAAGTATAGAGAGTACGTGGATCGCTTGGAGGAGCTAAAGTCGGAGATTGCAAAGAAAGACGCAAAAGAAGAGATGAATCGACTTGACCAAGCCGATCCAGTAAACAAGTAGCTGTTGCCATCACGGCCTCCACCGACAAACTAAGATAGAGAGACCATCGTTTCCAGTGCTTTTCCAAACTGAAGCGTGAGTCGTTGCAGTGGCGGTCGACATTTACTATTCTTGTCAATCGTCAATTGCGGGGTGTCAGCATCGGCTTGGCTGTCTTGTGTCGCGGTCAAATGCTTCTCATCCTCAACTGAGTCATCGTCGTTCGGTGTTCTCTAGAACGACTCCCTCCGCTGGGGTAGCGGTCTGTCCTCTTAGAGACTTACCTCCAACTAGGGCAGTATAGTGTACGTGACTGTCTTTCATACAGGAATAGTCCAAGTAGTATTCTTGTTTGGTGTTACTGTCTAGTGTTACTGCTTGGTATTGCTGTCCAGTATTATTACTTGGTGTTACTAACCATTGACAATAGCCAGTACAGTTGACCAGTCTATCTGGTTAGCGTATTCGACAGGTACGTGTACTCAATGAATCTGATGAGTACATCTGGCTAACCCACCCCCCAGTGTTTCTAGATAGTGTTACTAAATAGTATTACTGGACAATTTTACTGGACAGTGTTACTGGCTTGTCTGACGAGTCTTTTTATAGCAGGGGTGGGACATCTCAATTGATGATCTCGTACACCGTCTGGAGTGAAGCAGGCGGCATCGGCAAAACAACGACCACCATCAGCCTCGCCGCTGCACACGCCCGCCGCGACCAAGACGTTCTCGTCATCGACATGGACCCACAGGATGGGGGCCTCACCCATCACTTCGGCGCAGAAGACTACCGCAAAGACCCTGACGTGGACAACCTCGTCCGACACCTCGTTGAACGTCCGAAAGGAGACTTCGGAGATATCATCCGAACTGTGGAAGACGATATTGACCTTGTCCCCAGCCACAACATGCTCAGCGACCTCGAACAGAACCTCTCTCGGGCAGCGAAAATGGAGGAGTCCATGCATGACGCCAATTATCGCTGGCCGAAAGAAAAGCAACTCCGGCGTGTCCTCGCTGACGCCGACATCCCGAACGAGTACGATGTGATCATCGTGGACCCGCCTGCGACGGTTGGTCAGCACCTCTATAATGCTGTGTACGCCACCTCGAACTTGTTCATCCCTGCAGAACTCTCCCCGAAGGGGAAGCAAAGCGTGGACGGGCTGCGTGACGTTGTTGACGGCATTGAGGATACGCTCGGCGATATCGAGGTCGGCGTCCTTGGAGTGGTCCCAAACAAAGTCTCTGATACGACCCTCCAACAGGAATACGAACAGCGACTCGCCGACCAAGACCTCCCCGTTGCACCCGTCTCGATTCGAGAGCGCGGGGCGATGCTGAGTACTGCATGGGAACACCAAGTCAGCATCTTCGAACTCGCTGAAAATGATGACTACCGCGACCTCCGCGACTACGAGGAGCAGACCTTGGAGAAGTTCCACCAGCTCGCCGACTACATCACGACACAGTTCGAGAACCCTGAGGAAGTGAAAGCATGAAATCCGGCGCATCAGATCCATTTGCTGACGACGATGACTCGACTGACGAGACGAAACAGGAAACAGAGACGGACTCGGTAGTGTCTGAGCAGTCAACCGACCGAGTTGACTCGGCAGATGAGGTCAGTAATACTGGTCAGTTTAACCGATCAGACTTACCATTCAAACTTCGTCGTGACAAGGTGAAAGACGAACGAGAGAACGTCCATCAGTTGTTTGTCCAAGATGCGACTGAAGCGGACGAGCAGGATGCTCGCCGCAATCTCGATGACCGCTTCGATGAAAGCGTCTACAAACTCGACGCCCGCGAGGCGATTTATCTCGCAGGAATGCAGAATATCGACGACGCCGAAGACATCCTCCGAGAGTGGGGCTACGACCTATAGCCCACTCCCGCTAACCAATGTTGACCTAGCCATAGATGCCATCATTGGTTAGTTCCGGTCGTTGTCGCCGCAGCTTGGAACACCTTCATCACCCCTCATTCGTCGTTCAGTCCGTCGTAGTCAGTATCCCGAACCGTCGGGATTACTCACCAGCGCGTAGTACTCCCGCCCGTGAACCTGCTTGCGTGGCCCGATCTCCTCGCTGTCAGTCAACCTGTCGCCGTCGGTGTCGTAGCCAGTCTTGTGTGTGTCGGTCTCGACGGCCTACTTGATTCACCGTTGAACCCAACTGAGTGAGTACGAGCTGGTTAGCTGTCGCGGTTAAATTCGGCAGATGTGAGGAAGTCGGCAGTTGTTGGTGGCTCCCAACCGCCTTCGGTCTACGGTTCGGAAGAGGGGAGAACGTCGTCCTCGGCTAGTTCGTTAACTGGTGGCTGTAGGTCGTCTGCTTCCTTTAAAGGCTCTTCGTCAAGTTCCGATGACGAGCCGTACGCCCGGAGCAATTGGCGGATCTCGTCAGTCGGTAGACCAAATGTCTGTTTCAAACTGCATTTCTGAATCCTACCGACGGTCTTCGACAGTCTCCAATAGCTCTTGAAGTTCCCGAATCTGTCTGTGATCTCGAACGTCTTCATTTGTGGCAAATATCTTCTCCAACGATTCGTTCCCGAGACGAATCACTTCCTTGGTGAACGCCTCCTTCGTTATGATGACTTGAGGTTCGATGGACATCCGTTCGTGCGGTTCATCAGCGCTCTTTTTGGAGAAACATTGTGCGAAGGTCATCGTTTCGTCATCGCGTGGATCAAGAACGAGATACGTTGGCCCATCGGCCGTCTTGATGACTCTCTTTTCACCGTTTTCGATTGTCTCGACTGCCTCTAGAGCCTGACCTAAGAAGTTAGTCAGGTACACACCGGTATACCCTTTCTCAGCCCCGGAGATAGACACGTCTCCTGCTTGGATTCCGAGTGAAACACGCGGATTGTACGCGCGTCCCTCACCGGTGACCTGCCGCTCGAAATCGTCGTCGAACTCAACCGTTAGCCGGAATCGATCAAACACTGGGTCAGTCATCTCTACTTCAGTCTATCTTTCCAGTCGTTCGCTTCGCCGATCCATTGTTTTACTGCCGATCCTTCGCCTTCAGGGAAGGCAGAAACCAACTTTCCGGTGTCCGGATCAACTCGAACCGTGATTTCGTCAATACCGTCTATCGAAGGTTTATAGATGTATTCTATGTCACCTGTTGCCCCTATTTCGGGGTTGTCACCTCGTTTCACCGCGGTATACACGAGTTCTTTTACCTCCTCTTCTGAAAGTCTATTCGGCAAGTCGCGCCCCTTAACAGTTTGACCTATAGGGAAGAACGAGGTTAGTCTTTTCTCATCCAACTCAATCGTACCGTAAACGTGACGACCGCGTATGTGTGTCCAACCGGTATCTCGGTCACCCAGTTCAAGCGACACTACACCGGTGTTATCGTTGAACGATTCATCCGGCGAAGTAACGAATTCAGTTTTACTTAAGTCACCTCCATCGGCTTCAACTTTGAGAAGTTGTTTAGCAGTGATATCACTATCTGCGTAGTACTTTGTGTTGTCGTCGTCAATCAACTTCGACGCCCGCTGAAGGTCGTTCCCGTCGATATCGTCACGCTCGTAGGCCTGGATAAGCGGGACGATGTCTCTTTGAGCGGTGTTTCGGAAGAACTGCACGCCGAGAATCTCGGTCTCTGATAGAACTTCTTTGAATTCTCCGCCAAGCCCATCGTCAACTAAACTTTCGTGTTTCTGAAGAACGTTCTCGATATCCCGACTACTTAGGTCCGCACCGTCAGCCCGCCTCGCTTGGACGAGTACTCGCTGTGAATCAGCATCCATCCGAACGAACTGATTCAAGGCGTCATCGTCCAGTTCGCTCGCCACCTCGACGCCATACCGACTGGTATGAACGAACGCTCGTCGAGCGTTTGCAGCACTCACGTCGGTCTTCGCTAACCGCGCGCTGAATTCACTCGGGTCAACATCCGCCGCAACGACCGCATCATTATACACTCGTTGCTCACGATCATTCAGATCCGTACAGTCACCACCACCGACCCGCTGGGTTCCGTATCCACCAGCACTACACGCCCGTTGGAACAGGGCTTTCACGTCTTCGTCGTCCAACTTTCGGAGGTCGTCTGCCCCATCCTCCCCGTGGCGCGCAAGGAACCTCGTCACCCGCTTCTGCTCAACGTCCGATAGGTCGGCGGTATCAACCTCAGCCTTCTGCTGAAGTTTCCACAGCCGATAGGTCGCACCCGCCGATTTCGCCCGCCGCAGTAGTGGCCCCGCCGCTTTCTTCCCACCTTCGGCCAGCCCGGTGGCCACGCGCGCCTTGCCACGGTCGTAGGGTGCCTTCAGCCGCATCGCGGTCTGGCCTGCCCGCGTCGATTTGGCGAACGACTCCATCTTTTTGAAGTACGACGTACTTTTGACGAATGACCCGACTTTCGCTCCTGCAATCGCTTTCGTGAGGAATCCGGCGACATACCCGCCGTACCATGCGTGCTTGTACTCGTCGTAGTACTGGTCGCCCTTCGAGTAGGGGTTATTCGTCTGCTGTTTGTCTTGAACACTTGATAGCATCGCCTCCATGAACATATCGAGCAAGCCGGTTCGGTCGAGTACTTCGATTAACTGTCTAAGTTGCTTCACGAACCCGAAGGGGTCGTCGAAGAACCCGAGGAGCGACTGAATACTGCTTCCGATGTTGGCTTGGAAGCCCGAACATGCGCCTAAATAGCCAGCGAAGCCACCGTTCTGTCTTCCGGTCGCGCTCATCCGCTTGGCTAACTGTCCGCAGTCGTTCGCTCGACGAATCGCGGTAAGAGACTCTCGATTCCCGTGGCTATCGGTCGCCGTCACCTCGACAGTAGACCCGCTAAGTCCAGTGTCTCCTATCTGGCTGATTTCGACGGTCATCGACCCATTGTGGTGGCTGAAGACGCGTTCGGGTGATTCGCGATAGAACGTGTTCCCGTCTTTTCGAAGCGTCGTCTGTTCGACGCCACTCGGGTCGGCGACGAAGTAATCGACGAGATACGTGCGTTCGAGAGCGCTGTAGTTTTCGATATAACCGTACTTGGCGAGGCGAATGTCCGGCCCCCGGTAGTCGTAGAGGGTCGGGTCTGCACCGAAATCGCGCTCGCGGCCGTCTTCGAGACCGTCGCCGTCGCTATCTCGGTTATCTGGATTCGTCTGGTACAGCCACTCCTCGCGGTCCGAGAGGCCGTCCTCGTCGGAATCTCGGCTGAGGGGGTCCGGACTCACCCACGGCCGGTAGAGTTGCGCTTTCTTTTTGCTCGGACTCTGCGCGCTAAGATACGTCCGCGACTTCTCCGGACTCCGCGTCACCGCGAGATGGTATCCACTTTCGACCTCCTGCTTGTCGCTCAGTCCGTCGTGGTCGGTATCCCGGACCGTCGGGTTGCTCACCAACGCGTAGTACTCCCGCCCGTGAACCTGCTTGCGCGGCCCGATCTCCTCGCTGTCGGTCAACCCGTCGCCGTCCGTGTCCGCGAGGTACGGGTCCGTATCCAGACATTGCCCGCGGCCGTCCCAGAGGCCGCAGGTCCCGCGCTCGACGCTGTCGTAGAGACCGTCGCCGTCGGAGTCGTAGCCGATTTTCAGCGCATCGATCTCGAAGGTCGCGCGCCCGACCGTCACGACCCGAATCGTGACCTGTTCGCCCGCGAACTGCGAGAGGTCTTGTTCGACCGCCTCAAACTCGCCGCGGTCGCCCTCGCCGCCGGGGATGATGCCCGTCGCCTTGACCGTCGAGTTGTTCGCCGTGCGAGCGATGTGCGAGCGGTCCTCGCCGTAGACACGGATGCGCTGGTCGTCAGGACCGATGACCACGAGTTCGGCGACCGACCGGTCGCTGGTGGCCTCGGCTTTGGCGATAGTGCCGAGCGTGACGGTTTCGGCGTCGCGTAACGTGACGGTACGTTCAAGGCTCGATTTACGCGGACAGCCGTTCGGCTTCCAACCGGGGAACTTCGGACAGGCGTCGTTCAGGTTCTTTGTATCGTCACTGTCGTCGTCCTCCGGACAGCCGTCCGGCCCGGAGCCAGCCTCGTCCGGACAGTCGTCGTAGTAGTCGTTGTACTGGTCGTCGTCGCTGTTCTGCGCGCATCCGTCGTCAACGCCGGGCGTATTCGGACAGTCATCGTAGTAATTGCGCGTGCCGTCGTCGTCGCTGTCACTCTTACAGCCGTCACCAGCCCCGACTTCGTACGGACAGTCGTCCTCATGGTTGACTTTTCCGTCGTCGTCGCTGTCGATGGGACAACCGTCGGACCCGAGACCATATTCGTACGGGCAGTTGTCATTGCGGTCCCACGTCTCATCACCGTCGGAGTCATCTCTCGGGTCCGGGTTCGAAACCTCCTTTTCCGTAGTCGTCTCCTTCGTCGTCTCCTCTGTCGTTTGACACCCCCGAGGATTCTGACGACAGTACACGTAGCCCGAAACGGTCTTGGCATCGGTCGTCCGTACCGTAGTCGTCGCTGTCGGCGGTTTGGTCGTCGTGGTCGTTGCGGTTGGCGGTTTGGTCGTCGCGTCACTCGTGTCCGTACCCTGTTCCGTTGGATCGGTGTCTGCCGTCGCGGTCCGGTCGGTATCTATCGTTGCTGTCGACTCGCCCGTCGTCGTCCGACCGGTTGCTCCTCCGTCAGTGGTCGTCACCGTGGTGACTGTTGGCGAACCATCACTGGCTCTATTGGTAGTCGTGGTGTTCGTCGACGTTCCGCCCGTTACGGTAGTGACGGTGCGAGTCATCGTCTCGGTCACCACAGTGGTCGTTCGCTCGGAGGTGGTCTGGGTCCCCGCGGCGTCGGTCGTCGTCTTCGCGTCCGGGACACGGGTGGTCGAGGAGTTCGCCCTGGACCGACCCCCGAGTTGTTTCGTCCGGTCGTCCGGTTTCGTCCAGTTGCGGTTGTCGGGGCGGTCGGTCGTGCCGACGACGACCGCCGACGAGCGGTCGGCGGTATCCGTGTCGCTGGCGGTATCGAGCGATGCTGTCGCACTGACCGTCGCGGTCGAGACTGTGCCGTTTTCTGTCCAGTTGGCGAGGTTGCTGAAGTCGTCGCTTTGGGACCATTTTGCGGGTCGGGTGCGGTTGAACTGTGCTTCCCATTTGTCGGTTGAGATGACCGTATACGTCGAGAAGTGGGGTGTTTCGGCGGTGACGGTGTCGTTGGTGGTGTCGACGGTGGAGTTCTCGACGGCGACGAAGGTTTGGAGGGTTTCGTTGTAGCGGTAGGCGTCGAGCGTCGATTCGTTTGCGTCGCTGACCGTCGACTCGTTGTAGGGGAGGGTGATGTTCGCGGTCGAGAAGTTCTCGCTGGTCTCGAACTCGTAGGTCTCGCTCGCCGTGACGTTCTGGACTGTCTGGGTTTCTAAGACGGGTTCGGAACTGTTGTTGACCGAGACCGTGTCGGCGACGTTGCCCTCGCCGGTGATGGACATCGTGACGCCGGTTTGTTCATCGGTCGAACTCGTCGTGAACGTCTCGTTGCCGTCGAGCGTCCCGTCGCCGTCGGTGTCGGCCACCGTCGGGTCCGTCGAGAGGTTGATCTCCTCGCTGTCGTTCAAGCCGTCGCTGTCGGTGTCGCCCGCCAATGGGTTCGTCCCGTAGATGTCTAGTTCTTCGCTGTCGTTCAGGCGGTCGCCGTCGGTGTCCGACTGGTTCAGGTTGGTTCCGACGGTCCGCTCGCGGCTGGTGTCGAGTCCATCGTTGTCGAAGTCTTCGGCGGCGTCGGGAACGCCGTCGTCGTCGGTGTCCGCCGACTGGGGCGATAGCAGACTGGATTGGGTCTCGTAGCCGTCGCTGAGACCGTCGTCGTCGGTGTCGTTGTCGTAGGGGTCGGTCCCCAGCGCGTACTCGTAGTAGGTAGCGACGGCATCCGCGTCGAAGTCTTCCGAACCATCGCTGACGTTGTTGCCTGCTTCGTTGGTGTCCGTGCGTCCCGAGTTACTGTCGGCGACGAGCGGGTTCGTGAGCGTCCGGTTCAACTCGGTGCTGTCGTTCAGGCGGTCGCCGTCAGTGTCCGAGGAGTTCGGGTCGGTGCCGTACTGGTGGACTTCCGGGCCGTCCCAGATTGTTTCGTTGTCGGTGTCGACGTTCAGCGGGTCGGTCTGGTAGGTGTGAATCTCGGGACCGTCTTCGAGACCGTCGTCGTCGGTGTCCGCGTCGAGCGGGTCCGTACCGTTGGCGACTTCCGGGCCGTCCCGGAGACCGTCACCGTCCGTGTCCGCCACCAGCGGGTCCGTTCCGTGGATGTTCAGTTCGGCCCCGTCCGAGAGGCCGTCACCGTCCGTATCTACCGCTAGTGGGTCGGTGCCGTGGTCTTCGACTTCTGCACCGTCCGCTACCCCGTCGCCGTCGGTATCAGCCGTCAGCGGTTCGGTTCCATGTACCTGAACCTCGGCTCCGTCTTGCAAGCCGTCGCCGTCCGTGTCCGGCGCGCTCGGGTCCGTCCCATGAGTATCGACTTCGACGCCGTCGGTGAGGTTGTCGCCGTCCGTATCCGCGACGTGAGGGTCGGTATCGTGGGTCTGCTCACGCTTGTTGTCCAGTCCGTCGCTCTCGAAGTCCTCGCTGGCGTCGAGCGTCCCGTCGCCGTCCGTGTCGGTCGCCCGCGGATCCAGCCGGTCGTACTCCAACTCGAACCCATCCTGAAGCTCGTCGCCGTCGGTATCTGGGTCGAGCGGGTCGAGCGTCGCGTCGAACTCCTCAGCGTTGCTCGCGCCGTCCCGGTCCAAGTCCTCCGCGCCGTCCCGTCGGCCGTTGTCGCTCTCGTCGGGCGCAGTCCGATTCGAGTCGCTGTCCGGATTGTCCGGCAACAACCCCGCCACCGTCTCGTTCCCGTCCGTCACCCTGTCGTCGTCAGTATCCGCCGCCAACGGGTCCGTCCCATACTGCAGGACCTCCTCACCGTCGGATAGACTGTCGCCGTCGCTATGAACCGCCAACGGGTCAGTGTCGTACTCGTTGACCTCCTCGCCATCCGTGAGACCGTCGCCGTCAGTGTCCGCGACCAACGGTTCAGTGCCGTGGTCGTGGACTTCGGGACCGTCTTCCAGACCGTCCCCGTCCGTGTCTACCGTGAGCGGGTCGGTACCGTTCTCGCGGACTTCCGCCGTGTCGTTGAGACCATCGTCGTCGGTGTCTGCGTCAGTGGGTTCAGTGCCGTACTCGTGGATTTCCGTGGCGTCCGAGAGACCGTCACCGTCCGTGTCGGGTTCGTTCGGATCCGTCTCGTGCTTCTCCACTTCCGCCGCGTCGGTCACCCCGTCACCGTCAGTGTCGACCACATTCGGGTCGGTCCCGTACCGCTTGACCTCCGCGCCGTCCCAAAGACCGTCGTCGTCGCTATCAACCGTATTCGGGCTGGTGTGTTGGACGTTGATCTCGGTCGCATCTCCTAGTCCGTCGCTATCGCTATCGAACTCGGTCGGGTCGGTGTCGTACCGACGTAACTCCTCGTGGTCGTCCAGTCTGTCGCCGTCCGTGTCGATGCCGGTCGGGTCGGTCCCAAGTCGCACCTCGGCGTCATCCGTCACCCCGTCGCCGTCCGTATCGTTGCTCGCCGGGTCGGTGCCGTACTGACTGACTTCCACCCCGTCGGCGATGCCGTCATCGTCCGAGTTGTTGCTCAATGGGTCGCTCCCGTACCTCGTCGTCTCGTTGTCGAGGAGACCATCGTCGTCCGTGTCGGGATTGAGCGGATCGGTGTCGTATTTTTGGAGTTCCGCGCCGTCTTCGAGACCGTCGCCGTCCGTGTCGGGATCGTCGAGCGCGGTGCCGAGGGTCTGCTCGCGCTGGTTGGATAGGCCGTCGCCGTCGAGGTCGCCGCCAGCATCGTCCGTTGCGTTCCCGGTCGCGGTGCTGTCGACCCGCACGGGACTGAGACCGTCGGCACGAATCTCGACACCATCCGCGAGACCGTCGCCGTCCGTGTCGGCCCGGAAGGGGTCCGACCCGACGTGCTGTTCGGCGGCGGTCGTGGCGTTATCAGCGTCGAAGTCCTCCCGGCCGTCGCGGACGCCATCGTCGCCCTCGTCGCTGTCGGTCCGAGCGGCGTCGCTGTCAGGGTCCAGCGGGTCGGTCCCAGTAACTGCCTCCTCGTAGCTCGCGCGAAGACCGTCGCCGTCGAGCCGCAGGACTGCAGAATCGTGCTGGACGAGCGAGACATTCGTCGTGGTCATGGCGACGCCAGCGGTCGTCGCGTTCACGACGATGCGGTGGGGCGCGTCGGTCAGCCGGAGGGTCGCGGTGAACGTCGCGTTGCGACCGGGCGCGCTCGGCGTCGAGACCGACACCGGTCGCCGGTCACCGTCCACGGTCACGGTGACGTTGGTGTAAAGCGTGCGCGCGTCGGACACCACACCGCGGAGGGTGTACGTGTAGCGGCCGTCACGGAACGGGTCTTGCCGTGTGGTGAGCCGCACCTGCGGGTCGGTGGCGCGGTCCAACAGAGCGAGCGCGCGCTGGGCGGCCAGCCAACTCTCCTTGTACGCGTCGATAGCGGCGGCGTACCGGCCGTTCGTCCGGCGTCGGTCGCCGCGCGCGAGCGCCTCGCGCGCCGTCGAGACATGCGAGGAGACTTGGGTGGCGGTCGTGTCGTTTAGCGAGGTTGGGTGTTGGTTGACGCGTTTGATGTCGGTGAGGGCGGTGTCGGCGGCGCGGTGGTCGGCGACGGCGAGGAGGCGGGCGGCGGCGGGGGTTGAGTTTTGGATGTCGGCGGCGACCTGTTGGTCAGTGATGAAAACGTCTCGGCTTTCCGGCCGGGTTGGTCCGGAGATGGCGAGGGTTGCTTTGAGTCTGGCGAGCGCGTTGGCGGTGTCGTTGCTTGCGGCGAGCCGGTCGATGGCGACTCCTCTGAGTTGTCTGGCGTTCGATGTAGAGAGTTGTGTTGCGAGTTCGGTTGTGGTGTTGGGTGGGGATTGGGCGTTGGGTACGGGTGAGGAGGTCGCGGGTGGGGTAGGCGAGGAGGAAGTGGGTGTGCTGACTGCGTTGAGCGGCAGGGCGGCTGTGACGATGAGAAGTGAAAATATTACTGCTAATATCTGACGAGATAACTGCATTTTCCCTATCTGTTAAGACAGTATTTATTTAAAAGTTATTACCTAGTTCTGGCTGATATGATTGGTCATTGAAAACCGCACCACACGGCGGCGTGTCCGTAGAAAGACAATCCCACGGCATAAGCCATGGGCAGGCGACAGATACACCAGCAGTTCGACAACACTGCAAAGCGCACCCTCTCGAAGCACTCGAAGAAGTGACCACCACAACCGCAACCCACAACTACAACCCTCCACGGGAGAGTTTCCCCGGCCACAGACGCTGTTGGCGGTCAAACCGCTCCCTCACCCTCTCTATAGTTGCCGCTGGATGCCGCTGGAACTGATAGACGCACCAGTAAGCGTATCGTGTCACCGCCACGAGGAGCCACCGTTTGGGGTGGGCTACATGTCGTGACGGATTCAGACCGCGGTCGATTACGGTCGGTTGTGGGAGAGAGGTGTCCCTCTCGGGGGATGTGTGGGTCCACCCACTCCGTTATCCGGCCACCTCGTCTGTTGCCGGACCCTCCGACTCACCGAGCGAATGCTCGCCCGGTAGATCGGCGTCGTCCGTGAGAACGACAACGTTCTCCTTGTACGTGAGGCCGTCCGCGGTGCGTTTCTTCTGGGTAGTGATGAGGCGGTGCTTGCTGAGTTCTCGCATCGCGTCAAGCGTCCGCCGCGCCAATTCTTGCGCATAGTTTTTCGAGACGCCCTCCTCGTTTGCGCGAATCCAGTCCGCAAGGTCCGAGGATTTCAGGTAGACGCGCCACCCGCTGCTGCCGGTGGTCCACAACTGATAACGGCCGGGATCGTCTCGTTCTCGCCACGCTTTCGCCGCTAATTCGTCTGGCTTCCGGTTGGTGACGCTCGCGAGCATTTCGTCATCATAGCGAGCAAGTCGCTGGATCGGGAGGAGGTCGGCCGTGGAGTGTGCGACTGCGCCGCCACGATTGAGTGCATCCTCCTCTCCAGGCAAGCGAGCATAGTGGTTGCCGTCGTCTTTCGTGACCCGCTCGACGCGCTCGCCCTCGATGTCGAGCAGTTCGTCCATGATGTTCGGCTCGACGTTGTCATACTGGAGGTGTGCGCTTTTTTCGAGTTCTCGCGATTGGAGTTCCGCGATCATCGACCGCGTTCCGTTCGCCTTCGCTTCCAGCGCGCTCAGGCGCGCATCGTGTTCGCCTTCGACTGTCTCCGCTACGTTTGCGAGTCGCGCTTCGGCTTCCCGGCGTGCGTCACGTTCGTTGGCTAGTTCGTCGCGGAGGTCGTCTACCTCGGCTTCGAGGTCGGCGATCTGTTCGTGGAGGTCCGCGGTTGCTTGCTGGATGCGTTGTTCGACGAGTTCATCGAGCTGGTCGGGGAGTACTTGTTCGGTCGGGGTGTGCGATTCGTCGGTGGGGGTGTCGGTGGTCATGGGTTCTCGGGGAGGTTCGGTGATAGTTGGATGGCGATACCGCTAGGCGTGCATGCGCGCGAACGGACGAACAAGGGCCGACTGAGCTACCCGCGGGATTGCCCGCGGAGACACTCAGTCGGCGGATTCACGAGGAGTTCCGTCTCAGGTATGTCGATATCGAGCGAGGTAGCGTTCCGCACGAACAACTGCGCAACTAGGCTTTCGCCCTCCTCGGTGAGGTTGCAGGTGAATCCACGGGCGTCCTCCGGGTGATCGGTCTTCGTGATGAAGCCTCGCTCGACGAGTTCGTTGAGCCGCGGGTAGAACTGGCCGCCCTCGGTGTTGGTCTGGCCGAGTGTTTCGAGTTCCTCCATGACATCCGTCCCAACCGGGGTGTCGTTCGCTTGGTTCGCGCGGTAGGCCGCGAGTAGGAGGTCGCGTTTATAGCTCGTGAGATCGGCCGCCATCTCCGTTATTGAGCGAGACGAATTCATCGACGGTCACCTCCCGTGCGAGCAGTAAATTCCGTGGGTAGGGTGCAACCACAGGGCTGGAGGGTGTGTTCCGTGGGACTATCGGCAGTGATCGCGGAAATCTTCGAATTACAGCACGGACACTCACCATCCTCAAGCGTCGTCGTGACACTACTCATTGGTCGGTCACCTCCTCGTTCGCACGGCGGATCCGCTGGCAGAACTGGCAGGGTGCGTACCGCTGGTCTTGAGCGTCGGCGCGGGCGAGTTGTGTGAGGTCGTCGTGGTCCACCGGGCACAGCGGGGTATCGTCGTGGTCGGTCTCGTGGTAGGCGTACGTATTCGTCCGATTCGTCGTCCGGACGAGAACGGTGTCACTTGCGGGAAACGTATCCTGTTCGGTGCGGCGATCAAGTTCCTCGCGCGTCGGGTCAGCAACCGTCTCCGGGTCCGGACACGTATGGCTCGACAGCTGGACCGTCGGCGTTCCGCACTCGTCGCACACATCGAACGTCTCGGGAATAGCTTCCGTGAGGTCCGGCCCGAACTTTTCGGTGGCTTGCGTCATGACTCGCCCTCCTGTTCGAAGGCGTCCGTTTGGCTCGGGGCAGAATCGGACTCAAGTTCGATGCCGGTCTGTTCTGCACGTCGGCGCGCGAATGTATTCAGCAGGGTGCGGGCTTGCTCAGTCGTCGCATACTCGTTCGTCCGGCCATCGCGTTCGGCCTTCTCCAGCAACCCGCGCTCAACGTGTTTATCGAGATTTTGGTAGAGTCGCGAATGATTAATCTCCTCGGGGTACTCGGCGTCAAGGTAGGACTTGACCGCGAGGCCCTTCGGTGGACTGTCCTGGCGTTCGAGCGCGCGGACCGCAAACAAGAGATCGCGCTCAAACGCACGGAGGTCCGCGACCGACCAAGAGGAGTCCGCGCTCATCGCGGGACTCCTCTCGTCGTCAGGGTAGTTGCGAAGCTAGTCGCTGGTCGTGCGGGACATTCAAGTCCCGTCTGAGTATAGGCGAACATGCGGTTCGTTTCTTCGAACGACCGCACGACGGGTCCGTGCGCCATCACGGATCCACTTCTGAGAGTCCGTCGATTGGTCGTTAGTTCCATCTCAACAGGACTAACTAATAAAACTAATCATTAATCCATGTTCTGAGAACACTAATTCATTATTTGCGTGTAAGAGTCGGCGTCGTTATCCCTCGGTCGTTGCACGCTATCCACATGCGCCAGCGTCCCGACTGGATGAGTCCCACGGATGATCTTATCCTCCAAACGCTGGCAGATTCCGATCTCGTTCTCACACCTGCAGTACTCGCATACAATCTAGATATTAGCAGAGATCACGTTAACCGACGACTCTCAAAATTTGTTGAGGCTGGGTTGGTCAATCGTCCTGACAGAGGTTACTATATCCTTAGCGAAACTGGCGAGCAGTACCTCACAGGCGACCTTGATGCGAGTGAGCTAGAAGACGAATAAAATGCGCCCGCGGGTCTCATGGATGAGCGGCCCAGACGATACTATTCTCGAATTCTATGCGGAGAAAGATCTCACCACAACTCCCAAAACAGTCCATTATAATCTCGCCAATCGATACGGGTTTCTTGATATCTCGTATGGCCACCTCAAACGACGCATGCGGACCTTAGCCGACCACGGCCTCCTTACCAAGGTAGATGGAATGCGCGGCGGCTACGAACTCACCGACAAGGGCCAGAAGTATCTCGCGGGCGGATCTCGATGCCAAAGAACTGGAAAACGACGAGGAGTAGCGTGATGGTCAGTCAGTTTATCTTCGGGGTTAGTCTCTTTTCTTTAGATTATTTATATGTTCCTTGTATTTTTTGTACTCGGATTCAACAATACGTCCTCTGTCTATAACTACGTAGCTTTGTTCCCAAAGCCGTTTGTAGTACTGTCCCCACTGATCATTCAATTCCTCTGAACGGATATATGAATCACGAGGATACGTCGATTCACGTTGCTCTCCGACGGCCACAAAATATGCACTTTCGTCGTCTATCAGTTGAACGGCAATATGTTCATTCAGGTCCTTTTCAGGTTTGTTATCTGGTAAACAAGCCAAAGAAAAGTTCCCGTCACCCTTATGAGTCTCTACCAACTCCTCTACCCACTCTTCCATCTCTGGAATTGCCCTGATTAGACGACGAAATTGTGCATCTGAAGATTTTGTCACCCTTTCGATTTCCCTATAATAGTTTATTTTATTTTCATTGGCGCTATCGAGAGGGCTTTTATTATCAAAATAACTAATAAAGACCTGATGTTTAGCGGATCGCACTTTCTGTAGAAAGTGAGAATAGAAATTTGGCTCTCTTATTGGATCAACTATTGATTCATTTTTAGTAGACTTTCTAACCTTCTCTAAACTTTTATCGATGTCATTCAGCCTTCTTTTAAGAAATTCATGTGTTGTCGCTATTTGAACGACTAAGAGACTTATAAATGCGCCTAGAAGGGTATTTGTACTCCATCCTGTGAATATAGTCAACAATGTCACTATTACAGCCAATATAAAAGTAATAACGTACGATAGGTGCCGTGTACTCAGTTGCCATAAACTCATTGTATACTATATGTATGATGGTTATATGCTGACTTATTAAACTTCTTAAATAGAAAGTATTTTTTACTAAGGTATGATTTTCATTATCTGCAATGGTTAAGAGACAAGTTAAAAGAAAAAGAAATGACATAATCCTGCTTTCGATTGACCCTCAATTTTCTGAGGAAATATTCTCGGGTAAAAAAGAGTACGAATTTCGGAAACCAAGTCTCCCCAAAGACTTGTCGTATGTAGTGCTGATGGAGAACGGGTACCGACATATTGTTGGCGGTTTTAGCGTTGGCAGCGTTTATGAGGGAGAAATTGCTTCCCTTTGGGAAAATTTTGGCAAAGATATATCCGTCAAAGATCGGTTTATGTCCTATTTCGAAGGTTGGGAAACAGGATTAGCAATAGAAGTTGATGAGATTGATAAATTTGAGGAACCTATTTCTGTAGAGGATATTACTAAAGTAGATGATGAATTAAAGGTCCCCAACCAATTCTCATTCATTTATTTAACGGACCGTTCTCTCCGTCTCTTGGCAGAACACAGTAATTTAATAGGTGACTTCCTCCCCAACACTACGCTATATGATTGGATAGATGGCAAAGAAAAAGAAGGAGAGTCTGAGTTAGATTTTCGCCTGATGGTTCCGGAAGAGGAAGATCAATTCCGGAAATTATTCTCCGAGTCGCCAGTTCCTTCTGAGTACGCTGATATCACCGACTCCTTTATCGATCATATAGTCCAAACGCATGAGGAAGGAGAAGATCCATACGGATACTTCACTAAGAAGAAGGAAATCTATACTCTCCTAGTAGATAATCAAGTAGCGGGCTTTAGTGTTACAACTTGGAAGAGAGGAGGAAGCGTTAAATATGGTCCTACCATGTTGAAAACGGAATATCGAGGAAGAGGATTGGGGCCACAATTTCGAGAACGCTTGGATAAGAAACTGAAAGAGAAAAATGTACGGAAAACATACTCTACCATTCCGGAAACTGCCCATCAGGTACTAACTTATCTTCTTAAATCTGGGTACAAAACGGAAGCTCACATGATCAATCAGTATTCTGAAGACCATAGTGAATTGGTATGTGGTAAATTATTACGATCTGGCTCTCCTCAAGCTAATATTCACCCAACAAGAGAGTCAATAGAAGATTTAGAATTTAGTATTGGCTCCTCCGAGTCAAATGAATTTGAGCAATTCATTCTTGAGTCTATGGAGCCTTGGTATAACGAGATTGATGACAGTTTCGTTAAGTCTGTTCAGAAAGCAGAAAATAGAGAGTTAGAGTCCGAATATCACAAAAAAGGAAAACGAGTCTATATTGGTGGGAAAAATGACCAAATCGAATGTGTGACCATAGCGAGCTTAAAACGTGGAGGCGGCATTAAAATCAGCCCCTTCTTAACTCGTGTCACCGGTGAGAGTATTACAAAGTTCCTCGAGTTCGTAGAAAATGATCTTAGAGAAGTCCAAGGGGCTCGAAAGCTCTATACTCATGTCCCACTCCTTGATTCTGAACTTCTGTCGTTCTTTACCCGCAATGGCTACGGAAGAGAAGGACTTATCCGAGAGCCCTACAAGGAAGGAATTGATATGGTTTTCTTAGGAAAGTTCTTAGATTCATGAGTGATTACGCCTTGAGCAACTGGACAAAAGCACAATATTTCTGGGTAATTAATTTACTTGTCCCAGCCTTGGCTACTGTACTAACTCTTTTTACAGATATTGTCTCAGCTTCAGGTCTTATTGTTATATTCTCTAGCATCCTTCTCTTAGAACTCACGATTGCGTTTGATTACCTCCATACAAAAGTAGATAATATGGACAAAGAACACCAAGACCATTTTAAAAATATTAACAGATTCGTAGAAAATCGGGCTTCGATAGAGGAGATATCAGAATGGAATTTTTATGATCGGTTTATGATTGATGTACGGAATGCAGACCGCCATGTTTATATTAGCTATTTCCACAATGAAAATCCCCTGAACAGCAATAACAATGATCAAAAAGAATATTATAACAAGATCGGAGAAATAACAAAAGAAAAAGCAGATGACAATGTGGAATTTAAGCGACTCATTCGGGCCCTCCCCCAACATGAATCTTGGATAGAAAAAATGAAGGAAGAACACGAAGGCGACCGGAATTTCTCACTAGCTTGTATTCCAGATAATGAACCAGAAAAAGGCAATACAGCCTATATTCCAGTTCAGCTCATTGATCGTGATACTACATATTTTGTTGCTGTCGGTGAACAACGAGAATTAGCGGAACCACGAGATACCTATGTTCAATCAAAGGAGTTGAATAAGCAATGGACTCGCTATTATGACCGACTCTGGAAAGACAGTTTTGAGATAATCAGTCGAGGTAAGGTTCAGCACGATGAAGTGGAAAAGTACGAGAAACATCTAGAGAAAATAGAAGGCTGTAATAAAAATGAGTGAAAATAACCGATCTAACTCGTCGCTTTTTGAAGCAGAGACGGGAATCAGTAACTGTGATAACTTTGCAGAATGCTGTAGTTCTACCTCTTTAGAATTAGAGCGAAGTGATATTCAGCCGGGTGATGAAAGACGCGGTAGTCGGAATCCTAGTGTCTTATTATTGACTGAGGCTCCAGATCAAAAATCAAGCGAAGGAACAGCATATAGCGGACCGACTAGTAGACGGATGATATCCTACTTTTACGATGAAGAATATGGGATTGGTATCAAGGGTGAACCACCAGATTCGTTCAGTGCTTTTCTCAACGAGAATGATTTTTATGCTACTTCTGCAATTAAATGCTTTGTTGGTGGCTCTGTATCCAAAGTAGGAGGTCATGTCGTCAGAAGCTGTAAACGTAAATTTTTATCAAATCAAGTTGGTGCAATGAAAAATTTAGATTTGGTTATCACTATGGGTCGAGTTGCCACTGCCTCGATGTTGGATTCGACGAGTGACCCTTTAGATATACAACTCTCACAAATACTTGGACGTAGAGGAAGTGGAATCTTAACGAAGGAACACGGTCGTGATGTTCCTCTAGTTGCGTTCCCACACCCTTCAGGGCAGAATCCAATGGCTAATCCACCACTAATCAATTCAGATGACAACCGTAAACAGAGAAATAAGAAGATACATTTCAGAGACGCACTTATATTTGTAAGAGATAAGTTAGAGAGAATGGGATACGATGTCCTGCAGGACTCTCCAGATTGTTGGGATTCGCCGGGAGGATTATCTGAGTTCTCTTAACCTAAAATAGAATCAACAAATTCTACAGGGTTTACATAGTAGAAGTTCTGAGGAACAGTAAACGCACGCTCGTTCCCCGATTCTTGATATAGTTTAATTGGCGGGGTTATCGGTTCAACATCCCCAATAAAAATAGCAGTGCCGGAATCTTTCCCATCAAAATATTCCTTGAGTGATTTTCTCGTAGAGGGAGTCTGTTTTGCTCCGAGATCGATTAGCTCCCAAACAGACCGCCTTTCGATTGACTCAATTTCAAAAACTGCAATTATTCCTTTCGTAGGCGCAGTTTCGTACAGGAATCCGACATCTGGAGGATTCGTCTGATTGACATTAGTCCGCCGGAATTCTATTTTCTTACTACCGTCAAGTATGTCCTGACTGTGAGGTTTCTGTATCGGAAGAACAATTCCTTTTTCAGGTTCAGGTGAGATATTATGGATTGAACTGATTATTTCGCTCAGCTTTTGATTCTCACCTTTCCCAAGGCTATCGGGTTTCTTCCATAAAATGGAGTTCCCAACTTTGTTCGATTCTACTTTTCCGTCTTCCTCTAATTCACAAAGACGAGTATATGCGGTTCGTCGTGAACAACCTACAGTATCAGCGATAGTTCTTGTATCTGCAGCTTCTTGATTCTGTAGACAGACTAAGAACTTATCATCGTTGTAGACTGTCCGAAACTCGCCATCCTTACTACGTTGTTGCGGGGACATAATCTAGGTACGTAACCGTCTCCTATGGAGGAGATGGTAGCCTAGCAACTTAAAACATGAGTTCTCCTTTAGAGATATCTCCATACTCTGGTCAATATAAAGGTGGGCAATAAGATTGGTTATTCTCCGGATGAGGATCAGAAGAGGGCTAACTCATTGTACTCCTACAACGCTCCACGGCCTTGCTCAGTCACGAGGGATATCTTTACGGGACAATTATCGGTCTTACACTTCTCGATTCCGCCACGCTAAATGCTACAGACCAATCTGAATCGATGCTAACCAATGAAGTCCTTCCTAGCGACAGCAGTCATTGGTTAGTAGCTGGCGCGAATCCTAACCTTCGCCACTCGGGAAAACTCCGCGCGGTCTCCAATACCAACAGCATTCTGTCACGATATCGCTAACCAATGAAGCCGACTCCCGAAACCCGCCACCATTGGTTAGCGAAAGCTACCGTCCATCTCGACCCTCACGTCTACCCGACTAACTAGCGACAACCACCGACCGCAATCAAGAGAGTACCTCCACCCCAACTGACGCGCTATGCGTCGCTTCCGTCGTCTGGCCCGCTGTACTCCTCCAACTCAACACCCGTCAAAACCAACCGACTCGTCTGCGATGCGGCCACTTGCAACACTCCAAGGAACGCGGTCGCCACAACCTCGGCTGTCCCGAGCGTGGGCGTCTCAATCTCACCCTCGTTACAGTCCCGACAATACATCCGCGGCAGGTTCCACTGGTCGTGTCCGGCGGTCCGATACGCATACACCGTGACACAGTGGCTGTCGTGTAACTCCCGACCACACCAACAGCAGGTGCCTTTCGCTCCGGCTAGCCCAACCTGCAACCCAGTAAGCACTTGCTCGATGTCGGTCTCGACTCGCACGGTCTCGGCCTCCGACTCGGCATACGCCATCCTAGCGACACCTCCAACAGACGACGCCCTCGCCACTCGTCTGACCGCCACACTCAGGACATGCTGCGTCAGCAAGCATCGAGTCGGAGCGCCGCGCCTGTTCTTCAGCACGCTCCATACGCTCACACTCACGGCAAATCCGATAGGGCGTACAACACCCACACTTGCGACACCCCATACTCACACCTCCTCCGAACGGACTGCATTCGATTCGCTGGCGATACGCTTTTCTTCGCGTAGACTTGACTCGAACATGGCTTTCCTCCTACCATTGGAAAGCCGTGGTCTCGGGTGTTGGCGCACCCGCGGACCGTTCTTCCGAAAAGAAGAACAAGTCCGTGTAGCCTCGGCTTTCCTAACTAGAGTTAGGAACGTAATCAAGTTAAAGCTACTGGAAGCAAAACACAAGATAGAGCGTCCAAAACGCGGTAAAACGCGCGTTTCACACCGCTAGAACCGCACTTAAACTGCGCTCTACAGTCCCTCCTTGGACCGGAGTATGTCGCGCTAACCAATGCCAGCCGCTATTCGGTTGGCGTCATTGGTTAGTGAAACCGAGACAAATAAAGTGTATCTTGGAGTCGGCCGAAAGACTTCGGCTGTCACGATTTCCCGTGTCGGAGGAGGTCTACATATCTCTCGAACAACTCGTCGGTTATCGACGCCCTACGCAGGCCCCCTAACTCGGTGTATCGGTGCGCTTGCGGGTACTCCTCGCCGAAGGGAATCGCTGCCAGCTCGTAGAGTATCCCCGACTCGAAGACCACCGTCTTCTGCGCACCGAACGTCACCTCCTCGCCCGTGTCTACCGAGTTCGCTAGTTCGGCCTCGGCGGCCGGAACAACCGTCTCGGCCGCGACGGACCGGACCTCGCGCGCCGTCCGCGTGGTGTAGACCGCGGTGTACTCCGGCGTCTGTCCCATCCGGACGAAACCTACGCGTCGTTCTCCTGCAGGAACGTCAGCCCGGACTCCTGCGACGGGAAGACGACCACTGGCGCGTCGTCGGGTCTCTCCAACTCGCTTCGCGAGATCTCCCTGGCGACCGCGTTCGCGCCGACCGCCGGTTTCCACTCGTCGGCTCCTCCACTTCCACTACTCTCCCCACCGCCTTTGTCGCCTCCGCACTTGGCGACGAGCTTGGCTTGCGCCTTGAGCGACCGAACCAGCGTATCTACGAGTTCCTTGGTCTCGGTTTCGAGTTCGACCTCCGGACCTCGTCGATTTCATCGTTTATATAGATGCTTTGGTGTTAGATTACTATCTAGAACGAAGTTCTTAACACATTGGTAGACGATGATAGTATATGCGTCGGAGAGAATATCTCACAGGACTATCGTTGGGATTAATCGCACTTTCTGGCTGCTCCATATTGGAAACTGAGACCCAAAATAATGACCCACAAGCAAATTCGTCAGTAAATGTTTTGAATGAATTTTGCGAAGATAAATCGTCACATATCAATATCAGTAAACATAACGATGGAGGGATAAAGTTCAGAGGTGTAATCAAAGATATAAAAAAGGGATATGGGATCGATTCTACTGTTTACGGTTCACCTGAAGAGAAGAGTCTCGTCTGTACAATTCGGTCCTCAGAACAGCGGTCTCCATCTATTGACTGTTCTGGAAGTGTCGAATATTCTGGTACAATAGAATATTCGAATTTTGAAATAACGGAAGTTTGGTTCATCCACACAGTCAATGGCGAACAAGGACTGGGACGAACCATCGAGACTGAACCATCATGATCGAATTTTGCACCTGTTGACTCTAAACAGGATATGTACTACATCACTTTTCTGTGGTAGCTTCCAAAGATGCGTTTTCGGGAGTAACCTCGTAGACAGGTCCGTCCTGTACGAATTCTTCGGGAAGACCAAGTTCTTCAATTTCACTCTCACTGAGTTTCTTTCGTGAGCTACTTTGAGTGCTGATGCCTCCATCAGAGCCAGACTCAAAGACGTACGATTCTTCAACTTCCGAGTAAGGGTCACGAATATCCTCATAAGCATTCGCTTCCTTGAGGTCTACGTAATGGTGGAGATCGAATGACACGGGTGCGCCTTGGCTGGGGGGTTCTATGAGGAAATCAATGAAGTGACCAACAAGATTGTGTCTCAGCTCACTCGCCCATTTATTATTCGTGTGACCCCATGCATAATGTTGGCCATTATCTAGAGACTTGGTCTGTCCATCGGTGAAGACAGCGGACTTCACTATGTCTGCCGCAAGTACAGCGGCTCCGGTTTGTATACTAGCTAACCCGATTGCACCTTTGAGGGTTGTCCATGCTACGTTAGCTGGAACACTTGTTTCTTGAGCGGAGCCAGCCGTATCAGGCCAAACACAAATGTTATTAGGGTCCATGTTTGCATAGAGACTTCCATCAGAGACTTGAATCCGTGATCCGTGCCCTTTTAGATAGGCATCGTAATTGCCATCGCCACAGCCGTCGAATCCAAACACTGCAGTGGCTCCGTGGTACAGTTGATCTCCAACGGAGTTTGTATACATGCTTAGCATATACGTAGTACTGTATACCCAGCCACTGTCCAGATTGTCTGAATCTACAACATCCGGACTACCGTAATCCCATCGGGAGCCATCTTCTAGCCAATCTGGGTCTGTGCAACTCCCAGCACTGGCTACACCTGCTCCAATTGTGAGCGAACTTGCGATCGATCCAACTGACGCCGATAGCACCTTCCGTCGGTTGATTTCTTCCGACATCATGTTAGAAAACCTATTAGTTCTAGTTAAATCTTTATACATTAGATTTTTGTCCAATATTAGTGTTAGGCAACTATAATTAGAAAATTGTCTTTCTTGAGCTATCATTGTTATTTTCATTATTAATAATAAATTTAGCAAATCAGACGTTTTAAGCCCGAATTCTATGTTAATAACCGCCAAGCCCAGCGTACTCCTCGACATCGTCGATTCCCAGCGTCGGCTTTTCGTCGTGGTTTAGGAGAACGTCGACGTGTACCGAATTGTCCTTGAGCTGCTGGAGGTGACGCACCTTGACGCCGGGAGGAGGCTTCTCAATGACTTCTACTTTCTCGTAGTCAAACTCAAGGGCCGCCGGTACGCGCTTGTGCAGCGAGCGCGTGACTCTTCGGTCAGCACGCGGTCCATTAGAAAGGCGGAGTCGATTTCAGTCACGATTGAGAACACGGAGAGAAAGAATGTGAAGGTCAGTCGTGGACAGAATGGATGTGAAAGTGGGGAC
The DNA here is from genome assembly GCF_004765815.2 of Halorussus salinus. Lineage (NCBI taxonomy): Archaea > Methanobacteriati > Methanobacteriota > Halobacteria > Halobacteriales > Haladaptataceae > Halorussus > Halorussus salinus. The sequence continues at coordinate 29,651 of NZ_SBIS02000012.1, forward strand.
ACAAACTCTCAGACACCACAAATAACAGTACATTCGAGAAGGTAAATTCAAAGAGGACTGGCGGAGACAATACATGAGATAGAACAAGTCCACCCCGAGAAAACGAACGTTTCATACCATCTATAGAGTATTTAAATCAACTCGCAAAACCCACCAACCACGACGGTCTCCTCTCCTCGACCGTTCGAGGCGCGTAGCTGGTGGGACAAACCCGTTGTCTAGCTCTCAACTGTACCAACAACAGATGTCTTTCGCACCAACCTACGGTTCCCGAAGCATCGTCCTTTGTTTCCGTCGACCCCCCAGGGGTTCAGGGGGAATTGAGGGTCGACGGAAACACTTGTATGCGTTCGGCCATGAGAGCCTGTGAGGCCGGGAAATCCGGCATGGTTCCAGATGCACCCTTGTGGGGTTGAAGCATCGGTAGCCACGGCGAAGAGCTGTTTGAACGGAACATCGAGTTCCAGATGCACCCTTGTGGGGTTGAAGCTAAGGGAGAGAAATCAAGCGTCTCGCTCTACGACAACGTTCCAGATGCACCCTTGTGGGGTTGAAGCGATGGAATCCCCACCAGACAGTCACGACGAACACTGTTCCAGATGCACCCTTGTGGGGTTGAAGCGTCCCTCCTCGTGAGGGGGCCGAGTCGTGAGGGGTTCCAGATGCACCCTTGTGGGGTTGAAGCACGTCGTAGTAGCCCGCTCCGCCAACATTGCCGGTGTGTTCCAGATGCACCCTTGTGGGGTTGAAGCGTCGAGGTGAGTTGGCCGAACCCCTACCGGCGCTAGTTCCAGATGCACCCTTGTGGGGTTGAAGCACTTTACGCTGGACAACCCCAACGCTTCGGCGCAGTTCCAGATGCACCCTTGTGGGGTTGAAGCCGGGGTAAGTCCGCCAAGTTGACCTCCCCGCCCAGTTCCAGATGCACCCTTGTGGGGTTGAAGCTCTCCAATGTCGGCTCAAGATTCGTCACGAACCGTTCCAGATGCACCCTTGTGGGGTTGAAGCGCCTTCGACCACAAACCAGACACTGCACGAAACGCGGGTTCCAGATGCACCCTTGTGGGGTTGAAGCACAGGTTGCGTAGACAAACACGCAATGCCAGAACAGTTCCAGATGCACCCTTGTGGGGTTGAAGCGAGGGGTCAACACTGCTGATAACGGACGTTCCGGAGTTCCAGATGCACCCTTGTGGGGTTGAAGCGACCGCGCTGAGGCGGCGCTGGCCGACCGAGGCCATGGTTCCAGATGCACCCTTGTGGGGTTGAAGCCCGATCACCGACGAGGGCAAAGAGTACCTGATGAAGGTTCCAGATGTGCCCTTGTGGGGTTGAAGTACGGTCGAAGCGACCAGTGCGACGAGCGTCGTGAGTGTTCCAATTGTACCACGTGGGATCAAGCGATAGTGGTGGCTCAGATCACGACTGTTCCCGACAGTCGTAGATGTTCTCTCACCAAAGAGTTTTAACCAAACAACATTTTTTCAAAGCTAATGGATGAGGACGATGACAAAAGTATCGTAGACCGGTACCTCGCCGCCGAGCGCGACCCCCACCGCGACCCGAAAACTCCGATAACGGGCCTGATGGTCCAGTACTACCACGTCTGTGAGCGCGAACTCTGGTTCATGTCCCGCGGGTTGGACATCGACCGTGAAACAACGAACATCCAGCGAGGTAGCTACGTCGACGAAAACAGCTACGACGACCGCCGGAAGTCCTACCAGATTAACGGCCGGATTCAACTCGACGTACTCGACTCCGGCGACGTGATGGAGGTGAAAGTCTCCTCGACGCTAGAGAAACCAGCTCGGATGCAGCTGCTATACTACCTCTGGTATCTCGACGAGGTTCTTGATATCGAGAAAGACGGCGTTCTCGCGTATCCGAAGGAACGCAAACGCGAGAACGTCGAGCTGAACGATGAAACGCGGTCAGAAGTCGAAAACACTATTCGCGGTATTATCGAGGTGGTTGAGCGCGACGCACCACCAGAGCTGGAGAAAAAACCGTACTGTGACGCCTGCCTCTATCAGGACATCTGTTGGGTATAACGATGCCAAAGGATAATCATCACATCTTCGCCGACGGCGAACTGTCTCGAAACGAAGGCACTCTCCGAATCGATACCTTGGACGGTGAGACGGAATACCTCCCGGTCGAGAGTGTCGATACGCTGTATCTCCACGGCCAGATCGACTTCAATACGCGGGCGCTCGGCCTGCTCAACGACCACGGCGTTCCGGTTCACGTGTTCGGGTGGAAAGACTACTATCGCGGGTCGTACCTTCCGAAGCGCGAGCAAGTCTCCGGAAACACGGTGGTTGAACAGGTACGAGCGTACGACGATACTGACCGTCGACTCCGTATTGCGCACGACATCATCGCCGCCAGCATTCACAACATGCGGGCGAACATCCAGTACTACGACGGCCGGACGGAAGACTTCGGGAGCGCGGTAGACCGCCTCGAAGAGCAGAAAGCACGTATCTTCGATACGACCGAAATCAACGAACTTCGCGGCATCGAAGCGACCGCACGGAAGATTTACTACCGCTGTTTCGACCGTATTCTCCGCGACCCGTTCGAGTTAACGAAGAGAGAGTACAATCCGCCGACGAACGAAGCGAACGCCCTAATCTCGTTTCTGAACTCGATGGTGTACACGACGTGCGTGTCGGCGATTCGGAAGACGGCGCTCGATCCGACAATTGGGTTCGTCCACGAACCTGGCGAGCGTCGGTTCACGCTCTCGCTCGACATCGCGGACATTTTCAAGCCGATCCTCGCCGATAGGGTTCTGTTCCGACTCGTCAATCGACAGCAAGTCGGTATTGATGATTTCGAAAGCGAACTCGGGGGGTGTCTGCTTACTGAGGACGGCCGCGCGGCGGTTCTGGAGGCGTTTGAGGAGACGCTCGACCGGACCGTTGAACATCCGCGGCTTGAACGGAAAGTAAGCTATAAGACGCTTGTTCGAACCGACGTGTATAGCTTGAAGAAGCACATCCTTACCGGCGAACCGTATCGTCCGACGGAGCGGTGGTGGTAACGTGATAGTGATCGTTGTCTACGACGTGCCTGCCGAACGAACTCGGATCTACCGGAAGCTCCTGCGTCGCCGACTCGAACACCTCCAACAATCGGTCTTCTACGGCGACCTGACTGAAGGCCAGATAACGGGAATGAAAAACGAAATCCGAGACAAACTGGAAGGCGATGATTCCGTTATCGTGTTTGAGGCCGGATCGTCTGCTATCGTCGATTACGAAACCTTCGGTGATACCGACGACCCCGGCAGTCGCTTCACCTAATCTCCGTCGACCTCCCGGGGGTTCAGGGGGAATTGGAGGTCGACGAAAACACTTGTATGCGTTCGGCCACGAGCGGACGTATGGCCGGGAAATCCGGCATGGTTCCAGACGCACCCTTGTGGGGTTGAAGCAAACCCGGCCGTTAGCGAAGATAACCAGAATCTCTTGTTCCAGACGCACCCTTGTGGGGTTGAAGCTTCCAGATCGTGAACGCGCAGGGCGTCACGAACACGTGTTCCAGATGCACCCTTGTGGGGTTGAAGGTGTGTGGTGTTACTGTTGTCCAGGTGGTCGGGTGTTGCAGCACGTCGATAGTCTGTTATAGCGGCTGCTGCGACTGGACGAATGCTAACCTCCATCAGTTAGCGTGAACTAAGGGATCGGCCCTTCATTTCCATATATCAAAATATAGTTTATTCAAACATAGCGATTTTGAGCTATTCTGGGTCTGTTGTGGGTTTCCAGTGGAGGGGACTACACAGAACACTACTGCGTAGATTGAGTGAAACGCTCTTCCGGTCGAAGACACAAGTATCAAACTAGAGGTCGCCGAAACAGGCAACCTGTAGATTCTAGTGGTGTTGAAACCGCAGGGCCGTTGTACTCGGGTTGAAATCCGGTAACAGAATCCCCAGATCTTCAGGCACGCGAGGAGGTTAACTTGATCAAGCCGTCATCGACATGGTTGGGGCCGGATACTGGGCGACAGTGGCGCTCTCGGAACGTCCCGACGCCTCGATTGAAGAGGCGACCGCACAGTCTAGTGATTACTCATCTTGCGGTAAGCAGGAAACCCCGCCCTTTAGCGCGGGGGAGGAATCTGCGACCGTGCTTCTCGCGCTTACAGCCTGAGCATGTAGGGTGGAAACATTCCGAATTGAGTTCGGATGAGGTACTCAGTACCGCCGAGCAGAAGGCCAATTACGACTAGTACGGGCCAGAACAGCACGTAGCCAACGAAGGGTTCTCCAACAGTCGGCTCGGTAACAAAGTAAAACCCGTACACGAACACTGCGACCGTAAGCATCGGCGTCACAAGCGAGTATCGCGTGAGGAGAACTAACGGAACGGCGACTGTCGTTGTCAGTCCGATTCCACTCCAGACCACCCCGACAGGCCCGATTCGAGCATTTTGAGAGAGGAACCAGAGACCAAAGACTGCGTTAGCGAGACCGATGAGGAGAGCGAGTCCTATCGAGAAGCGAAGCCCTCTCAGAACAGATTGAGCCATAAAATAAAATCACCTTAGTTTATTATAACTTTTTCTGGCCACGTCGGATCGTAGACTTTGCCAATGTACCGTCAGAACCGTCGATGGTACTTCAGAGAGTTTACTCGCAGGTCCCCATCCCCCCGCTTAGCCAACTGCCGGAGAATTCAGCCACTTCGAAGGCTCACATATCGGCATCCCCGAACGCCCCAGCCAACTTCTCCCACACCGCATCACGACGCGCCTACCGGACCTCCTCGCCCGAGAGGAGTTCCGCGAAACACCCTTGACCGACGCACTCCCTTGGTCTTTGACGATGCCTTCGAGGTGTCGGTCGAACACTTGACATCATCAATATAATCGATTTACTCACTGATCGGCTTCATCGAATGCTTCCCCGGCCTCCTCAGCAGTCTCCTCGGCGGAGATGTGCGAGTAGGCGTCCATCGTCGTCTTCGGGTCCGCATGAAGCAAGTGCTTTTGGGCCTGCTCCCACCCCTTCTCGCGGACGAGCGTATCACCAGCGCCCCGCCGCCCGCCGTGCAGTTCCAAGTACTCGCCGTCGTCGGTGTTCAGGTCGGGTACGTCCGCGGCCTTCGAGAGCCGTTTCATCAAGTTTCGGCCGCCCGCGGTCGTCAGCGCCGGAGGTGCAATGTCCTCGGCGTAGCAGACCTCCAACGCCGTCGCATCTGCGCGCCTCGCTTCAATCTCCTCGTCGTCGTAGCCCTCGGCGTCGAGGCCATCCGCGACCGTCGAGGAGAGCGAGGGCGCGTGAAGCGTCGGGAAGACGGGCCACTCTTCGGAGGGCGGGTCGAAGACTTGTTTCCAGCGGGCGAGCGCCGAGACAGCCTGCTTTGGGACGCCGGTCTGCGTGTACTCTTGAGAGCCTTTTTCGAGAATCGTCATGGTACCGCGGTCGAGGTCCACGTCTGTCCAGCGTACGCCGTCGCGGCGGTCGTCGTTGCGGTCGGAGAGGATCTCGCCGCCGCGGACGCCCGAATATGCGATTGTCGCGACGAACGCCCGGTCGCGCGTCTCCGCGAGCGCATCCCCGCCCTCCTCGTCTATCGCCTTAGAGGCACGCTCATTCACATACGCCATAATCGACGAGCGTTGCGCTGGCGACCAGAGCTGTTGGGTGTGTTCGCTCCGCTGGTCGTCGTCGGGGAGCGCGTCAGTCGCCCGATCTTTCGCGGCCGGGTTGTCCGCGAGGTATTCGCGGCGCTGGCACCACGAGAGGTACGCTCGCACGTAGTCGTAGTACTTCCGCGCTGACGACGCCGCGAGGCCATTCACGTCATTCGTACGCCGCTTCAGGTGTCGAGCGTATGCTTCGAGGTCGTCCACGTCAAGCGCCGCGAACGTATACGTCGAACGTTCCTCGTGCATCCAGTCGATCCAGTTCTGGTCCCCCTTGTTGAGTACCTGCTCGGCGTTCCGCCGGTAGTTCCCCGAGTCGTTGCCCTTCGACTTATCAGTGAGGAAGTCTTCGAGCGGACCGTCGAGCGGTTGATCGCTCCTACTCGGCATCGGCGACCTCCTCACTGTTGAACTCTTTGAGAGCGTCGTGGTCGCGGTTAAACATGGCGACCACCGTCGACGTGGGGCGGGTGTTGGTCTCGTTGGCGGTGCAACGTGGTCGTGGCGGGTGGTTGGAAGCGCACGTCGTCTTGTGGGGGCATTGGTTGCTCCTTTCGCCGAATCTGGAGGTTTCGCGGTGAGAGGTCGGGTTCTGAGTGATTCGGCGCTTTCGTGCTTCCCTGAGGGCGTGGCCTTACTAAAATCTACTTGTGATTCTTGCGCTAATCACAAGTGCAGATATTGAAAAGTATTTATGCGGCTAAAGGGCCTGAAAGTGCTGGAAGTCGTTGAATTAGGACGTAGGCGGCAATCTTAAACTGTATTTCGGTATATGGAAGCTAAGGGCCGTCGAGTTGAAAAATAAGCCAGTTCCAGATCAGAAATTCGCTCAAGCTTGCTTGTCGGGCTTTGTTAACTGGACGGAAGCCCCCCGTTAGACTGAACGGGGTGCAGTAGAGTGTAGCGCGTTCAAAGCGTCACGAAAATATCGGAAGGGAGTCGCCAGCAAGAAGGACACCCCCCGTTAGACTGAACGGGGTGGCTTAGAGTGTACTCTGACGCCTTCCGGACCGGATATTTTCAACGAGTTTGCTCAAGCGTCCATCCGCGGACAGATTCTCGAAGGCAGTCTCGGTGCTGACCTGTAGGTCGTAAGTGTTCGTCATGCCCTTGCCGTGCCCTCGCCCGGTCCGGTTTTTCTCCAAGAGGCCGGAGTGTTCGAGGTCGTTCAACTTCTCCCGGAAGGTGTGGTCGATGTAGTTATCGGCGTCGATGGCCTCACAGTAGTCTGAGTACTTCTCGTAGAGGTCGCTCGTCTCGGCGGGCGTTTCGCCGTTCTCGGCGGCCTCGACCACCGTGAGGAGAGCCAGCTTCCGTTGGGTAGTCTCCGCGCGAATACTTTGTCCAACTCGGTCGCGTTCGATTCCAGCCTTCGCCTTCCGGACGTGGGATTCGGTGACTACCTCGTCGTTTTCCTTCTTCGCCAACTCGACAGACCGAGAGAGAAGCCTGAGTCCCTGCCGAGCGTCGCCCGTGTCTTGGGCCGCGAACGCCGCGCAGAGCGGAATCACGTCGTCTTTGAGAACGCCGCTCTCCAAGGCGGTGAACTTCTCCTCGCTGCCTTCGAACTCGGTGTCCCGGAGGGCTTTCACGGCGCGTCGAGCGAGGATGTTCTTGAGTTGGTTGGCGTCGTAGGGATGGAACGTGATTTCTCGCTTGCCGAGCGAGGAGCGCACGTCGGCATCGAGATTATCGCGGAATTGGAGGTCGTTGGTGATGCCGATAACGCCGAGTTTGGCGTCGTCGAGGTTTGCTCGCGGGAGTTCGTAGAGGATATAATCGTCTTCGCCGATGGCGTCGATCTCATCGAGGACGACGAGGATGGTCCCGCCGATTTCTTCCATCTCCTCGAAGGCCATCTCTACGAGGGTCTTGCGCTGGTGGCCGACTGGTTTGTCCACGCCGGGGCCGAATCGGACTTCCCGGAGTTGCTTGACGAGGAGCGTGAGGACGTTGTAGGATTTGTCCGACCCTTTGCACTGGACGTTGACCGTTGTGAGGTCTACGTCGTTTCGGTCGGCCCATTCCTGCAACTGGTCGGTCTTGAGTTTGACGCCGTGGGTCTTCCCCTGCCCGGTCGGGCCGTAGATAAGCACGTCACGGGGCGTGCCACCGCGGGCGATTGGTTCGAGGGCGGAGTGTAGTTCGTCCAGTTCGTCTTCACGCTCGGGGAGGTCTTTCGGACGGTAGGTCTCGGTGTCCGGCTCTAAGGCGTCGATGTCGTCGTAGAGTTTGTCGGCCTCATCGAACGTTCGCATGTCTTATCAGAAGCGTGAGCATGGAGGCACTTATAACCCCCTGCTAGAGTGAGTAGAGTGAACGGGGTTAGTTAGAGTGAATATGCTGTCGGTGAAGGTCTCGGCTTCCACTGGGGGACGGGGGGCATTAGAGTGTAGACGGAAAACGGCAGGGGATGCTCTTGGGGGAATTCGATTTCGAAAATATACCATAAAATCGGCGGGTAGAATGTCTATAGCGACTTATTCTTATCTAACTGGTTACTCTGGTATCAAATAACCACTCGCTGTTCTTATCGCGTTATTATATACTTTACTATATTAGATAGCAGTAGTAGAAAAGTACAGCAATAGATACAGTTAGCGGCGGAAATAGAATCCAGCTATTTCTACTTTAAGTACCCTGCCGGTAACCAGAATTCGTTCTCCCTTTGTTTCTCTCCAACTACACTCTAACACCCCCCGTCCCACCCGTGACGAATCCGCAGGAAAACTCGCATTGCTGCCCGCCGTTATTTTATAAGCTTAGGAAAACGGGAAAGGACGTTTGATGGCACAAACCGACCTTACCCGCACATCTGCCTTCCGAACCCAGTCTGAAAAGAATTGCTAACCCCCGCCGTGAACTAGTTAGTCGCGAAGAACGACCGCGTCCGCTGATTTCTCGAACCGCCGGTAGTCACGGTCGGCACCGATCACGTCTCGCGCAGCCCGGTTGAACGCCAATCGGACGGCCTCAACCAAATCCTCGTCTCGGTCGAGAGCGTCACCCACCATCGCAGTCCACTTGTCCGGCTTGACGAACACTATCTCTGTTTCGTCTCCAAGGAGAGGATTGAACTCGTCTGAACGAATATCATCAAGGTCGTCACGGTCGACGGTCGTTGTGACAGTAGTGACCGCCTGCTTGAGCTCTGATTCCGACACTCCAGTTGCGTTGCTCGTGGCCGTGATATCATCCGGAGAGACAGCAGTTGCAGGCTCACTGGCTTCGTTCACGTCGGGCTCGTCTGCCTCAGTTGCGTCCTCGTCGGCTTCGACATCTCTGTCTGCGTCCTGGTCGTCGAGGACATCGCTCGCGTATCCGAGTGGCTCCAGCGCGATCATCTCCTCTAAGACGTGGGGGTAGAAGAGGAACGGCTCCTGAGTGTCGTCATAGCTATTGAGGTCGATACCGAGGTCCTCTAAGTCTTTATTTGGTACGAGAACCTTTTGGTGGAAGGTTCGGACTTCCATGCCGGGAAGTTCCGTATCGTCTGGTGCGCTCCCGATAATAATCATTGGGGGAGTCTCCTGAAGGTCAAGCTGCACAGTTACCTTGCTGCCTTTCTCGATACCGGCGTCCTGTGCGGCCTTCGAGAGGCTAACTCGATAGCAGTCTTCGTCGGATTTCTGCCGGAGCGCGACCAACTCGTGGGGTATCTGATACGGCGATTCAGTAGTGTCGTTGCTCATTAGGTGAGTGGAGGACATTCGCGGATTTTGCACTTGTGCTTTGATGGCGGGGTTAAATCGCTACCAGTCGTCGACGCTACCTTCGGAATCTCCCTCAAAGCTGGAGCGTCACATCTGCTCACTCGAGGCCAACTCTTGATCGGGCCCTGCGGTAGCACGTGTGAGGTCCATCTTAGCTCCCTCCTTCGTCGTCGGTAGTTGGGGGAAATCCGATAACAATCACGCGTGTATTTGGCCAGCGGGCTTCTACTGACTCCTTGAACGGGTTAACTGAGTCGTTCGAGTTGCCAGTTTGTGGGTCGGGTTGTGCCATCGCAATTAACTAATTGGGGGACTAACGAATAAATCTTTCTATTCTTATTAGGTATTAATGTAGGTGTTCAGACGATGAGACTTCACCTACGAGAACGGTGAGGTCCAGACAGAATATGCGTATCCACAACAGGGCCAGTAGAACTGGAACTTCCGGAAACGACCCGCTTGCTTAAGTCCCACGAACCTGATACCACAGTCAATGATAACCGACGCTCGGGTCTTGCGAACCGGCTTCGTCCCCCGAGAAGTCGAACACCGTGACGCCGAAGTCACCCATCTCACCGAAATCCTCGCGCCGCTCACCGACGGCAACCCCGCCGACACTACACTTCTCCTCGGTCCCTCCGGCGTCGGCAAGACCTGTCTCGCGAAGTACACCGCCGAACAGCTTCGACAGGAAGTCCTCGACGTGGAGTACCAGTACGTCAATTGCTGGCAGAACTTCTCGGAGTTCCGAACGCTCTACCGGATTCTGGAAGGTCTCGGCAAGACCGTGGACATCCACCGGCAGTCCACGCCGCGCGACGAACTGTTCGAGCGCCTGCGGACCTACGACGGCCCGCCCTGCGTCGTCATCCTTGATGAAGCCGACCAACTCGAAGACAAGCGCCTCCTCTACACCCTCCACGAACTTCCACAGTTCCCGATGCTGCTCATCGCCAACCGCGAGCGCGAACTGTTCGCCAACGCCGACGAGCGCCTCACCAGTCGGCTCACCGGGTGCGAGCGTGTCCGGTTCGACCGCTACGATTCGGACGAACTCGTGTCCATCATGGACGCTCGCGTGAAGTGGGGCCTTGAAGAGGAGGCTATCGAGCGCGACCAGCTGGCGACCATCGCCGACGCCGCGGCGGGCGACGCTCGCGTCGCGTTGAGTATCCTGCGGACGGCCGCCCGGCAGGCTCACCAAGAGTACGAGTCGGCGATCACCGACGAGATTCTGGACTCCTCGATTCCGGAAGCCCGTGCCGAACGCCACGAGAAGGACGTGGAGACGCTGACGCCCCACCAAAAGACCCTCTACGAGATTATCGAAGAACGGGACGCGATTTCGCCGAACGAGTTGTACGAGGAGTACCGCGAGCGGATAGAGGACCCGAAGACCGACCGGACCGTCCGGAACTATCTGTCGAAGATGGACCAGTACGACGTCATCGCGGCCGAGGGGACGAGTCGTGACCGGACGTATCGGTCGGTCTCGGAGACGTTCGACGCTATCGAGTGAGCGATTCTACGAAACGAATCCAGTCCGTCTCCCTAGCCCGAGGAACGCAAAAACACTTAACGTATGTCTCTTTACCGAGCCGGTCTACTACTTGATCGAGTTCACACTCGACGGCACGACGCCCGAGACCGGCGGGCGAACTCCGTTCAATCCGTCACCACCTGACCGAGAGTACGACAGCGTTCTAGGTGGAGTTGTGTATTCGTCGGGTGACTTTTCGTATCGAGTCAGTTCGACCGACGACTCCGGTCGATTCGACTGATGCGTAAGGTTGGGCCTCTTTCTCGGGACCTCCGTGTGACTCGGGGCTGCCACATATCGATTTTTTATTATATTCAGTTTAATATTCACGTTTGGCGGCAAGAAACCATCATGTTGCGTCCTGCCGTACAGTGAAGCCCTCAATCCACTTGCCGCCACCCTCCTCTCGTTCCCCTGTCGCTGAAGACTGCTCTCGGGTTTCCGCTACCTCCTCGACTTAGAGACGGGCGTCTCCTCGACATGGACGACGACGAACGAGCGACCTCCTCGACTCGCTCTACAGCGGGGTCGAGTCCGGCGTGTTCGGTGTGGCTGTCCGACGGTCACTCACTCGAAATCGTTCGGTCGCCGACGACCCGGCGAGGAGGCGACGGAGGTTTCAAGAGCGTAGCGGGACCAGAGCGAGAGGAGTAGCGATGACGACGAACCGTTCGGCGACTGAGATATTTCGGCTCTTGGCCGACGAGACGCGCGTCGATATCCTTCGAGCGGTCGCTATCGCTCAGCACGAACTCGACCAAGCGGGGTCCGGACCGGCCGAACTCGCGTTCTCCGAGATATACGACCACGTCGACGTCGAGAACACCTCGAAGCTGTCGTATCATCTGGGAGAACTTACGGGGACGTATCTGCGGAAGGGCGATTCCGGATACTCCCTCTCGCACGCCGGTGAGCGCATCGTTCGATTCATCCTGTCGGGGAACTACGAACGACCGGATTCGTTCGGTCCCGAGTCGGTCGCCGGGGTGTGCGTGTTCTGTGGCGAGGAGGAACTCGAAGCGTGTCTCTCTCAGCAGTTCTTCCGAATCGACTGCAGGGAGTGCGACCGACAGGTGACGGGACAGCCGATAACGCCTGCACAGGCGAAGACGCGGGACGGTGATGCGCTCGTCGAGAGCGTCAAACTCCGGAGCGTCGACGATTACAGGCAGATTCGACGGGGGATGTGTCCGGAGTGTGGGGCTCGTCTCACTGCGGCGGTGAGAGCCATGCCGGAGAGTCCGTTACCGGACGCCGATTCGTTCCTCGTGACGAGCGACTGCGAGGAGTGTCTCCGGGAGTACAACAGTCCGCTGACCTACAGCGTCGCCTCGCATCCGGCGTCGGTCGCGTTTCATTGGGACCACGGCGTCGACGTGACCTCGAAAGGCGTCTGGGAGTTCCACGAACACGTCTACGAGGGCCGCTGGACGTCCGAACGAGTCGAGTCTGGGCCTGTCGAATACGAGGTGGTGTTTCGTCACGGGGACGACGCGGTGCGACTGCTCCTCGATTCGAGCGCGACGGTGACTCACACCGAGCGCGTGCGACGCGAGAGCGGCGAGTTCCGCCACTCTTGACAAGCATTTTACTTAACGGCCGTTGACAGGGATGTGTCCCATTCCCGGAGATTAGTCCGTAGAGCCGGATTCGGAACGTACTCCGTCGCTGTTCGGTCAACTGCAGTTTTGAAACCATCGCGACAAATTATCAAATATACGATACTTTTATTGGCGTCGATAGCCCCTCCTCACTCGCAACCGAGGAGGTCCGAACAGATGCAACCGAGCAAGCACGGCGACGAAGCAGACGCACAGAATCCAACGACCGGAACCGACGCCGAACCGTGGGAGCAATCCCGGAGACGTTCGATGTCGGCCGAAGATATCGCCGACGCCTACGCGGACGTGGCCGACAAACTGGCCCGATGGAGTCGGCTCGACCGACTGTTCTCCGGGCGGTACCGCCGCGAGCAGTTCGGGACGGCCACCGGCAGAGTACTCGACGTCGCCTGCGGCACGGGCAGAAACTTCCGGTATCTCGACGCGGCAGACGCCGTCGTCGGTATCGACATCAGCCCCGACGTACTCGCGTATGCCCGCGACGAACTCGACGCTCTCGCGCTGGACGGCACCGTCCACAGAATGGACGCACAAACACTGGACTTTCCGGACAACAGCTTCGACACCGTCGTCTCGTCGTTCTCGACGTGTACGTTCCCGGACCCGACTGCGGCCCTCGACGAGATGGGGCGGGTCTGCAAACCGGACGGCGACGTTCGGCTCCTCGAACACGGCCGGAGCGACGTCGCTCCGGTCGCTCGGTGGCAGGACTGGCGCGCCGAGTCTCACTACGAGAAAGCGGGTTGTCGGTTGAACCACGAACCGGTACGGACGGTCCGGAGTTCCGACCTCGCCGTCGAGCGCGCTAGCGGACGGCTCTTCGGACTCGTCGTCACCATCGACGCCGCTCCGAATCAGACGCCGGGGTCCCCATGACTCACGGCAGGACCGACACGTCGAGACGTAGGCTCCTCGTCGGTCTCGGTGGCCTCGGCGTCGCCGGACTCCGAACCGTAGGCGGTCCGGCGACGGCAACCACCGTCTCCGCCGAATCTCGCGTCTCGTCGGCACCCGACGACCCGTTCGCAGACGCGGACGAACTCGAGGAGTTCGTCGAGACGCGGATTCGCCGGCGCCTCGGGGACGTGACGCCCGGAGCGAGCGTCGCCGTCGTGAAGGGCGATACGCCCGTCCTCGCCGAAGGATACGGAACCGCGAACACGTTGACCGGCACCCCGGTGCGAGCCGACGAGACGGCGTTCCGCGTCGGCTCCGTCGGCAAACTCGTGACGTGGACCGCCGTCGTGCAAGGCGTCGAACGAGGCGTGCTCGACCTCGACGCTGACGTCAACACGTATTTGGAAGACTCGGCGGTCACGATTCCGGAGACGTACGACGAACCGGTCACGCTCCGACACCTCGGAACGCACACCGCTGGTTTCCAATCGGGCCTCGACCCCGGCGTCGTCGCCGACCCGGACGCGCTCGACCCGTTGGAGGAACTTCTGGCCGACCGCAGGCCGCCTCGGGAACGCCCGCCGGGCGAACTGGTCGAGTACTCGAACTACGGGGCCGCACTCGCCGGACACGTCGTCGCCGAGGCCCACGACATGACGTTCGAGCGGTACGTCCGGTCGGAACTCTTCGAACCGCTCGGCATGACCCACAGCACGTTCGCGCAACCGGTTCCGGACGACTTCTCCGGTGACCTCGCGTCGGGCCACACCGACGAGGGAACGTCGTTCACGCCCGCAGACGAGGTGTTCATCAACATGCGCCCCGCGGGCTCGACGAGTGCGACGGCGACGGACATGGCCGCGTTCATGAGCGCCCACCTCGGCGGGGGCGCGGTCGGCGACGCGCGAATCTTGGCCGAGGAGTCGGTTCGGACGATGCACGACCGACACCACGTTCGTCATCCGGCGGTCACCAACTGGCGGTACGGGTTCCACGAACACGGCGACCCGGACGCCAACCTCGTCGCCCATTCGGGCGCGACGGTCGACTTCACGAGCTACCTGCTCCTCGCGCCCGACCACGATGTCGGTATCTTCGTCGCCTACAACGTGAACGGCACCGAGGCTCCGGAGGTCGTCGTCGACGAACTCGTCGCCGAGTTTGGCCTCCAGCCATCGCCGACCCCGCCGATTCCGACGGCGACGCCGGGCGGTCACGAGCGCGCCGCGACGGTCGCCGGGGAGTACGGCGCCACGTACTTCCCAGAGACCGGCCCCTTGCAGGCGGTCGGCCTCCTTGCGCACTTGTCCGTGGAATCGGCGGGTGAGGGGCGACTGCGCACCGAGACGGCAGGCGGTGAGCCCCGTCACTGGGTCGAAACCGAACCGTACGTGTATCGGGAGGTCGGGAGCCACGACGTACTCGCCTTCGAGGTCCGCGACGACGAAGTTCGAGCGCTGAACGTGAGTAGCGAACCGACCGGCGTCTATCGCCCGGTTCCGGTCCGCGCGCGACAGCTCACGACCGCTGGGGTCGTCGGTGGCTCGGCGGCCGGGTTCGGGGCGTCGCTCCTCGGGTGGGGCGGACTCGGTGCGTGGCGGCGATTGAAACGGTGCGACGATAGTAGCGAGCGTACCACGGAGGAGTCGAGATGACGGGAAGGACTCGCCCGCGTGTTCCGTCTCGGACACGAGCGGCCGACTACTGGACCGGGATGGTTCGCGGCGTCGAACGTCGGGTGACGAGCCCCGCTTGGCTCGCTCGCGCGGCGGGAGTCGCGCTGAGCCTCGTCTCCGTCGGGTTCGTCTCCTCGTTCCTGTTCGTCCTCGAACGGGGCGGGAAACGCGCCCTCCTGACGCAGCCACTCTCGCTGCAAATCACGCTCGCACTCCCGACTATCATCGTAATTCTTACACTCGGGACGGCCGTGGGTTCGGTACTTGCGTGGCGGAATCACTACTGGTCGTTGCCCGCACGTGTTCATCAGACGGTACTAGCGGTGCTGGGACTCGCGTTCAGTTGGCAACTCGTTGCTCTCGGGTTCCTGCCATCGTAGACCGACGAAAAATCAGAAACCAACAGACAACCATTCGAGACTATGTTCACGAGCTTAGGATACGTTACGGAACTCGAAGAAGCGGCCGAGCGGGGAAAATCAGAGATTCGGTCACGGATGACCGTCGGCGAAGCCGACGTCCGACGAGCAGTCGGACGGGCGTTTCCCGACGCCGACTCGATAACGATTCACGGCGACCCGATGGCCGGGGCCGGAGGAGTCACCTACGTGGTCTCGCTCGGAGACCCCGAATCGAAGTACGTCCTGAAGTTCGCTCCGGAGGAGGCCGCGGACCACCTCCGGAACGGCGTCGCGGTCTACGACTATCTCAACGCCCGGACGGAAGTCCCGGTGCCGTCGGTACGGGCGATAGAGACGGAGGATACCGAGGTCCCGTATCCGTATGCCATCGTCGAGTACGTGTGGGGAGACGAACTGTCGAGTATCGAGCAGTTCGAATCGTTTCCGCGCGACCGCCAGCGGTCCATCGTCCGTGAGATGGGTCGCGTACTCGGCACGCTCCACGCACAGACGCAGTTCGAGACCTACGGGGCGCTCGAAGGCGAGACGACGCGGGACCTGACCGTGAAGAACGGCGCGTCGGACTGGAGGGACTACTACCGTGAGACGTACGAGGAGTACGCGACCGCGGCGGATGATTCGCCCGTGTCGGACCTCGTCGCCGAGGCCTACGAGTATTTCGAGGAGGCGTCGGCGACCGTTCGTCCGGAATCCGGTCCCGTCCTGCTGCACGCGGATTTCACCCCCGACAACCTCATCACCGAAGACGGCTCCGTTCGAGCGGTCTTGGACTGGGAACACGCCAAAGCCGGATGCAGCGCACGGGAGTTCTGGGAGGTCGAGGAGAACGTCGTCCGCATCTTCCAATCGGACGAGGTCCGGGACGACTTCCGAGCGGCGTTCTATGGTGGATACGGGGAAATCGAACCCACGTCGGAGACGTTCCTCGCGCTGAAGTCGCTGTTCGCCGTCGGCGAGTTCACCAGAATTGAAACCGTCCGGTCGGTGCTCGCGGAACTGACGGGTGAACTGGACGCCGCGGAGTTCAGAGACCGCGCCGAGCGAGAACTCGACGCCCGAATTCGAGACGCGGAAACCCGACTCGAAGAGCTAGCCTGACTCCCGGACGTCGAAAAGAGCGTTCGTGACGGGTCTTACCGGTCGAGGAACGACTCGGCTTCCGCCCAGACGAGGTCGGGCGCTTCGCCGGGGCCGCTGTGGCTGACGCCGTCGAACTCGACGAGACGGCTCGTCGGAAGCGCGTCGTGGACGGCGCGGGCGCTCTCTCGGAGGAAGTCCGGTCCATCGGTCCCGGTCAACACGAGGACGGGGGCGTCCACGTCGAGACGGTCGGGGAGTCGATACGCTTCGACGGCGTAATTCATCCGGACGACCTCCTCAGCGAGGTCGACGCAGTCGGGCCAGACCGGCCACTCCGCCAACCACGCGTCGAGGTCGTCGATGCCGTCGGGATGGAGGACCTGCTCGACGTAGCGTTCGACCGCTTCCCGGCGTTTGCCAGCCTCGACGAGCGACTCCATGCGACTGGCGAGGTCGGCTTCCTCTCGGTACTCCTCGGGGAGGACCGCGGGTTCGTACGCGACCACCGCTTCGACGGGTGCCTCGGTCGCGGCCTCGATCGCCGTGAGCGCGCCGAAGGAGTGACCGAACAGAATCGGCTCGCCGTCGACTTCGTCCACGAGCGTTCGGACGTACTCGGCTTCGCGTTCGAGTACGTCGTCGGCGCTCGTCTCCTCGGGGTCATCGAGACAGGTGCCGAAGCCCGGTCGCTGGGGGACGACGGCGGCGTACTCGCCGAGATGCGGAATAACCGGATTCCAGTACTCCCGAGGAGCCATCCCGCCGTGAAGCAGGATTACCGGCTGACCATCGCCGTGTCGTTCGTACGCTACTTCCGTGCCGTCGGCAGGCAAATTCGTTGGCATACACCTGTCGTTCGAGGACGACGGGGCTAAGTCGTTCTCTCACCAATTGCGCTCTTTAAATGGGGTCGGTCGATGAAGCAGTACGCTGTCGGACCCCGAGGCGCGGTCGTCGTGCCCGCCGGGGTGAAAGCGGGAGTGCCAGTATCGCAGTAGCAAGGATTATCGTGGCAGCGACGACTTCCGTGTCGGCGACCGCTATCGTGCCGGAGCCGTCTCGTCCGATGGCGTCTTCCGACACACCCATTAGCAGTGACAGAAACGATACGGTATGGGACTCGTCGCTACGTTCGAAATACACTGCGAGGCGCTCCCGCTTACAGGAGTAGCGACGGCCGTCCCCGAAGCGACGCTGGTTCTCGAACTGCAGTTCAACCACGGTGCCCGCCCGCTGTTCCTCGTCACCGTGACCGACGGTTCGCCGACGGCGGTCGAGAACGCCCTCGCCGACGCCTACGACGTCAAGGAGTGGACTCTGGTCGGTCGGGCCGGTGACACGCGCCGCTATCAGGCGGTTCCGGCGCTCAGTTTCGAGGAGCAACTCGGCGATCACCTAGAGGATCTCTCGGGTCTCGAAGCGCTCGCCACGGCCGACGCAATCATCGAACGAATCGAGGTACTGCCGAACGGCTGGCGACAGACGGGGTGGTTCGCCGACCGGGACGCGTTCGCGGCGTTCTCGTCGTTCTGGCAACAGAACGCTCGATTCCAGTTGGAGCGACTCACTCGCGACGACGAACCCGAACCGCCGGGTGACGGACTCACCGACGACCAACGCGAGGCGCTTCGGACGGCGTACGAACGCGGGTACTTCGACATCCCGCGTCGGGCGTCCCTCGAAGACGTCGGCGCGGAGTTGGGTATCACCGCCTCCTCGGTATCCGAGCGGCTGCGTCGCGCCCAAACGCAACTCATCCGAGAGACGGTGGCGACGACGTGGCCGCCGCTTCCCGGCTGAACCTCGACGCGACCCGGCGTCGTACTCCGCGGAGGCGAACGACGGCGGCCGGTCGCGCCGAGGAGCCGACACCGCCAAAGTGAGGGCGCTCGAACTAGCCGAGATACCATGACGACGTGGGACGACCGATTCAGGAACGGCGACTACCCCCAAGACCCCGACCCGTCACCGGTTCTTCGCCGGTACGTCGATAGCTTTCCGGACGGACGGGCGCTAGACGTCGCGACGGGTACCGGGCGAAACGCCGTCTTCCTCGCCGAGGAGGGCTATCAGGTGGACGGTATCGACAAGTCCGGCGAGGGACTCCGAATCGCGCGCCGGAACGCGGCCGACCGCGGCGTCGCCGACCGCACGAACTGGATTCGGGCCGATATCTCCTCGTACACCTTCCCGGAGTCCACCTACGACGTGATTACCATCAGCTTCTATCGCGCCGTGGACCGGTTTCCGGACGTCAAGGAGGCGCTCGCGCCGGGCGGCGTCCTCTTCGTCCAGCACCACCTCCGAACGTCGGACCCGGTCGAATCGGGACCCAGCGGCGACCGCTACCGCTTCGCCGCCAACGAACTCCTCCACTCGTGTCTCGACTTGACGGTGCTGTACTACGACGAGCGCACGGAACGCCGCGCCGACGGGCGCTCGGGTGCCCTCACCCAAATCGTCGCGCGAAACTCGTCGGGCAACCACCAGTCGTATCCGCGGGCCTCGCTCGCCGAAGACGACGGTCAGTCGTGACAGTCGCTCGCGCTTCGCCGCCCGTTCAGGCCATCGAACGCCCCGAATCGCTGGTGCTGTAGAACTGGCCGTGGAACGAGTACGGCAGTCGATGCGGCGGCGGTGCGTACGGTTTTGGTTTACGCTGTCGATGTGAGTCTATGACCGACCGAGGCCCCGGACCCGAGCGCGTGTCTTCCCAACGGCAGCTGACGGTCGATTACATGCAGATGGCGGGCCGCCGGAGCAACGTCCACGGACTCGTGGAGGTCGACGTCACCGACGCCAGAGAACGGATTCGGACCATCGAGGAGGAAACGGGAACGGACCTCTCGTTCACGGCCTTCGTCGTCTCCTGTCTGGCGACGACCGTGGAGGAACAGCCACAGATCAACCGATACCACGATTGGCGAGGCCGAATCCACTAGTTCGAGGAGGTGGACGTGAACGTTCTCGTCGAACGGGAACTCGACGGCGGGCGAATCGGCGTCCCCCACGTCGTCCGAGCGGCCAATCGGCGGTCGGTCCGGTCGATTCACGACGAGATTCGGCGCGTCCAAGCGGACGCCGCGAGCGGCCCCGAAGGCGGACTCGCCGCGCTCGCCCGCCGCCTCCCCGGATTCGTCCGCAGACAACTCTGGCGACTCCCGCAGTGGTTCCCGTCACGGTGGAAGGACCTCGCTGGCACCGTCGCGGTCTCCTCGGTCGGGATGTTCGCCAGCGGAAACGGGTGGGCCGTCAGTCCCACGAACTACACTCTCCAACTCAACGTCGGCGGTATCGGCACCAAACCGGGCCTCGTCGATGGCGAACTCCGGTCCCGAGAGTTCCTGAGTCTCACCGTCACCTTCGACCACGATGTCGTGGACGGAGCGCCCGCCGCGCGGTTCGTCCGACCTCTCGGCGAACGGCTGGAAGCCGGGACCGGTCTCGACGCCGCGTTCGACGAATGACACCGTCGAACTTGCCGATACTATCGGTCCAATCTCGAACGAAAGATTCGATAACGAAGCGTGTTCTCCTGCCACTGGCAGTAATTCGATAGTCCGAGTCCGTTCGTTTCTGGCAACTTCTGGAATCCTCCGTTCACCGGCGCTATTATCCCAGTGTCGGCTTCCTTCCGAGGAGGCCGCCGTTCTCGGAACTTCCGGAAACCGCGCGCCGACGCTTAACGGACTACCCGAAGTATGCGATGATATGCGAGCGATACGACAGAACGGTGGGAGAGCAGACCCGGAGCTACCCGAGTTACAGACGGGCGTCCGTCTCCTCGACGTGGACGGCGAGGAGCGAGCGACCGCCCCGCTTCAGTCGCTGGTCCTCGACCATCTCCTTACGAACGACGGAAACGCGGTGTGGGTGGACGCGGCGGGTCACGCGGTCACCCAGTCGCTGGCCTCGCTCGCGCCGAGCGGCCGAACCCTCGGTCGAATTCAGGTCGCCCGTGGGTTCACCGCCCACCAGCACTACGCGCTCGTCCGCGAACTACGCGAACAGGTAGACGAGGAGACGTCACTCGTCGTCTGTCCGGCGTTCGACCACTGCTACCGCGAGGCCGAGACGTACGCCGACGAGGGCGAGGACCTGTTCCTCCGGGCGCTCGCGACGATTTCGCGCGTCGCCGACCGACACGACGTGCCGGTCCTCGTCACGCGCGCTCGGCAAGACGGGTTCTCGGACCCACTCGCCGCGGCGGCCGCCGAGACCATCCGGTGCGAACGAACCAAGCTCGGGCCACGGTTCGTCGGCGACGACTTCGAGACGCTGGTCTACCCGATGGACGACGGCACAGTCCAGACGACACTGACGTTCTGGCGGCGCGTCCTCGAAGCCCGCGTGTCGGCCAGCGAGACCGCGACCACCGGGACGTCCCACGAGACGGTCGCGCCGACCACGGAGGTGAGCTATGGGGCGTACTAACCCGACGTTCCGCGACCTGCTCACGTCGCTCGAAGACGACTGGCAGGACTACCGGCGGGCGCTCCGACGCCCCGACCAAGACCGCTTCGACCGCCTTTGGGAGGAGGCCCGCCAGCATGCCGACGCGGGCGGCTACCTGAACCACCAGAACCCGATGGTGGTCGTCCTGTTCTCGATGCTGCTGGCTCAAGAGCGCCGTATCGAAGACCTCGAAGCGGAACTCGAAGGCGGACGCTCCGAGGCGACCGAGACAGACGACGCGGCGTCGTAGCGGGATGCCCTACAAAATAGACTTTTTCGACGGCGAGGCCGTCGAGTGGACGCTGACCGAGGAGGGCGCGACGAACGAGCGTGTCCTCGATTACACCCCGACGTTCTATGTCGGCCGCGGTGAGGGTGACGAGCAGTCGCTCGCGGACGCACAGGCGACGCTTGAACAGTTCCTGACGGTCGCGCGGACGAGCGTCGAGGAGTGGCGGCCGGGCTTTCGCCACGACGCCGAGGCGATGATTCGCGTGGATGTAACGAGCGTCGAGGAGGTGTCGCGTCTCGCTCGCTGGATTCGGGAGTGGGGCGACCCCGGCGAGTATCGCTGTTTCAACGTGGACTTCTCGCGGGAGTTCCGGTACTGTCTCGAACAGGGGTGTTCGCCCACGCCCGAGCGCGAGGTTTCGACGCTCGCTATCGAGGGGCGGGCGCACGAGTTCGAAGACGAGGAGGTGCCCGCGCTGTCGGTCGGCGGCGAGCAGGTGGGTCGGTCGCCCGACCGAGCCTTGCGGCGCATCGAGGAGACTGTCGCCCGTCGGGACCCGGACGTGCTGGTCGTAGACTCGGCGCAACTCCTCGCGGAGCTGCACGCGCTGGCGGATCGCCTCGGCTACGACCTGCAACTTGGGCGGCGACCGGGCTTCCAGCAACTCGCCCGCGAATCGACCTATACCAGCTACGGGCAGGTCGGCCACTCGCCCGCCCGCTACAACGTGCCCGGCAGGGTGGTTATCGACCGCTCGAACACGTTCTTCTACGACGAGACGAACATCGCGGGCTGTATCGACCTCGTAGAGCGGTCCGGGAAGCCCTTACAGGAACTGTCGTGGGCGTCCATCGGGAACGTCCTGACCGCGATTCAAATTCGGGAGGCGCTCTCTCGGCGCGTGCTGGTGCCGTGGCAGGCGTGGCGGCCCGAGCAGTTCAAGACGATGGGGCAGCTTCAGGACGCCGACCGCGGCGGGTTCACGTTCGCGCCCGACGTGGGCGTTCACGAGGAGGTCCACGAACTCGATTTCTCGTCGCTCTACCCAAACATTATCTGTGAGTACAATGTCTCGCCGGAGAAGATTCGGTGCGACGGTCACCGTGGTCGAGACGACGTTCCGGGGCTTGGGTACTGCATCTGCGACGAGCGCGGGTATCTCCCGGACGTGCTACAACCGCTCATCGACGCTCGCGACGAGATTAAAGCCGAGATTCGCGCGACCGACGACGACGAGCGACTGGCCGAACTTGAAGGGCGGTCGGGGGCTATCAAGTGGATACTGGTGTCGTGTTTCGGGTATCAGGGCTTCTCGAACGCGAAGTTCGGCCGTATCGAGTGCCACGAAGCGATTAATGCCTTTGCTCGTGAGATTCTGCTCGACGCGAAAGAGCGACTGGAGGACGGCGGGTGGCGCGTGGTGCATGGGATTGTCGATAGCATCTGGGTTACTCCTCGGGAAAGCGTCGAGCAGGAGTCGCTGGACGATTTGGCTGAGGAGATCACCGCCGAGGTGGGGATTCGGTTGGAGTACGAGGCCGAGTACGACTGGACGGCGTTCGTGCCGTTACGCGACAGCGAGGCCGGGGCGTTGACGAAATACTTCGGGTCGGTAGCGGGCGAAGCCGAGTACAAGTATCGCGGCATCGAGTGTCGCCAGCGGAGTACGTCGGCGTTCGTCGCCGACGTGCAACGAGACTGTATCGAGGTCTACGACGAGTACCGGACGCCTGAGGCGGTCTGCGACCGCGTGGCCGCGGCGCTTCGGCGGCTACGCGAGGGCGACGTAAACCCCGAGGAGTTGGCGGTGAAGTCGCGGGTGTCGAAGCACGTCGAGGAGTACCACCGCTCGACGCGGACGGTTGCGGCGTTTGAATCGGCCGCAGATGTGGGCCGGGACGTGCGGCCGGGGCAGTCGGTCGAGTACGTGGTCGTAGACGACGCGAAGTCGTCTCGTGACCGGGTGGCGTTGGTCAGTGAGGCCGAGGAGTACGACGCGGAGTACTACGCCGAGCAGGTGATTCGCGCTGCCGAGAGCGTGCTATCACCGCTCGGGTGGCGCGAGAGTGAAATTCGTGGGTATCTAGCCGATAGGGAGGACGCGAGTCTGAGTCGGTATTAGTTCTGAGTAGGACTCTTCGTGTATTAGCAGAAGTTCTGCGTCGCGTACACCCGAGTTTTCCCGTCGATTTCGACAACGTAGATGCCGATACCTTCGTTCTGCCAGTAGTCTCGCAGGATGTTCTCGCGGTGGCCGGTTGAGTTCATCCACTGGTTCACGAGACCACGGGCTAGTTCCTTCTCGTTCGAGTAGTAGACCTGCTCGCCGTTCTCACGAATCACGTCCTCGTGAGCGTAAGTGTACGCGATGTTCTCAGCACCGGTGGCGTACTGGTTTCCATCCATCGACACCTTACAGGAGTAGTCGTACTTCTCGTAGCGGTCCTCCATCGTCTCGCCGTCGGGTGCAGTGTGAGCGAAGTACTGTTGGTCTCCCATGTCGTGGCTGTGGTAGCGGGCGATAGTTCGGAGTTCGGTATCGAAGTCCAGCGGTTGGAGGCCACGGTCTCGTCGGCGGTCGTTGATGCCTTCGTGAACCAGATACTCGATTTTGGTTCGATTGAGGTCGTCCCCGAGGAGGGCGGAATCACCTTCGTCGCTCGACGCTGACGTGGACTGGCGTGTTTCGGTGGCGTTCGCGACCGCGCCTTGCGAGTCGTCCAGCAACGACTCGGCGGGTGAGGTATCGACCGGGAAGCCCGGAATTGGCGCGAGGCCAAGCTGGCCAGTGGTGGCGAGTCCGAGAAGTAGCACGACGAGAACTGTTCGGAGACTCGGCGTCGCCAGCTTGAATTTGAGCCACGTTAGTTCGAACTTCTGTGAGAGGGCGCTCAGAACACCGCCGTCGTTGGTCGCGGAGTCGCGGATGCGGTCGAGTTCGTCGGTGAGGTTGTCGTCCTTGATTGACCCGTCGGTGTTGACATCCGGACTGGACGGGAAGTCCGCGTTCTTCTCGTTTCGTCCGGTTCCACTATGCGTATCGGGATTCGCTATCGGTTCGCGCGTCGTTTGACAACAGTGTTGGGCGTCGGCGAAGTACTCGTAGGAATCACCGCAGTCGCGACAGGTGAACTGCTGAGAGTCGTTCGTTTCGGTATCCGAGTCGCGCCGAGCGTCGAGGTCGCTCTGCAAGTGCTTCGAGTCGTCGCCAAAGAGATCGACAGCAGGGCAGTCGTGGTTCTCGGGGAGGGTGTGTTCACCGCAGACTTCTTTCCCGCAGTGGTTGCAGTCACGGGTCAGAGCGTCGGATGTTCCACAGTGCGAACAGGTTCCCATCTATCGAGTCCTATTTGTATCACAAGTTAATGGTTTTGCTCGTACACGAATGCCACCCCTCCACGACTATACCGCCCTCGAACGCGACATGTGTTTTCTCCTCGCCGAACACGACGACCCCTCAGGCCACGACCTCGGTGATGCGCTGGATAAACTGTACTCCTCGGGTGCAAGTCAATCGAGCGTCTACCCGGTGCTGAAAACGCTCCGTAGCGATGGTCTGGTTGAGAAGCGCGCGAGCGAAGGCTACGGGAGCGCCTACGTGCTGACCGAGGAGGGCCGTGAGGCAGTACGGGAGTATAGCGAGTGGGTTGGGGGGCGAGTGCCCGAGGAGTGAATGACTGCGGTTTCTTATTTCTGTCACGTAAATCGGTATGGGGTACGAAAACTAACCTCAAAACCATTCCGTTACGGATAGTTGAATTGGTCTATTCGGCCACTCTCACTTCCGGCCCGGACGGCGAGAGTCTTAGTGGGTTCCCGATTTCGATGACATGTAATACTAAGAGGAGACCGAATCGTATGAGAAAACTGATTACGGAATTGCGATGGTCAAACTGGCGAAGTGACCGGACGGCACGTGCGAGGCTACGCAGGTTGGGTGGAAAATCGTCGGAACGGGGGACTCGGCTGCGCGCGTAACTGAGGATATGGCCGGGCAGATTGCCGAGAGGAAAGAGAACGGGCGATATAACGATGATTCTTCTTTCCACTAATAGCGAAAGATTTGACGAGTTGGACTTCGTACCCCTCAGAGAAGAAAATGAGTTCAGAGACTCCTACTAATGGCTGCGGCAACGATTCTGCCCTATTTAAAGTGGAAACCAAGGAGTCTACTATCGAGGGGAACAAACATCTTCGCCGATTTCACGAGCGTGAAGGCTCTATTTTGACGTTTGAGTCTCGTAAGCAGGCCGAGATTGAAGCGATTCACCTCTCCTACATCGGGACAAGGGACCTCCGAATTCAAACGGTTGCAAAGAACGATACTACTCCTGCAGATGCATACCTAATTCCGACAGGAGGGTCGCGTCATGGTTATGGACGAACAACGGAGAATGCGACCACAGGATGGGAGAAAAAGCGAAAAGAGGTGCTAAATCGGGATGACTTCATTTGCCAGGAATGCAAGAGAACGGGTGGCCCAGCGGGAGAGGTGCAACTTCACGTTGATCATGTCACCCCAAAGAGCGCTGGCGGAACAGACGAGACCTCAAATCTTCGAACTCTCTGTAAGGAATGCCACCTCGAAAAGCATGGGAGTACGCCTCGTTCGTCCTTCCAAACAGACGATGAGATCGCTAGGGCTGTCGTTCGTACCGCTAACGCTGCTCAGTATCCGATTTTCACGATTTTCGAACTAAAGGATGAACTCGAAATCGGCTCTAATGCAATAAAGCGACTACGGAGCGTGATGTCGGAATTGGAGAAATGGGATAACTGGGGGGAAATAGAAGCAGAATACGGGAGTGTCTACTTCAAAAGAGAGGCGAACATAGATCGGAAATCAATCGAGATTCTTGGTGGGCAGGTAGCCTATCAGAATTATCTCTTGGATAGTGGTACTGCAGTACGGAGGCTTGACGATAAACAGAGTACGTCACTTTCAGATTTTAGCTAACCGGCACCACTTAGCTTCGTGAGCGCACCCACCCTCTCGTCGACATCGTCGAACAGGGTGAGAAGACCATCTTCTACAGCCCCGATGGTGGAGTCTTGTCGCGGCCCCGTTCGACGAGTCCGGCGTTGACGGGACCGAGCAATTCGAACGATAAAAAATTAATGAACGCTGAGTGCTACATCCGCAAGAGAGGAGTAGTTCTGGGGGCCGATTCATCCATGGTATCGGTAGGTGTTCGAGATTTAGAAGAAACGAACTTATTTCGATGGAATCCAAAATTATCATAAATTTTACTCTTATTATTTCACTATGTAGTCCTAAAGAGTTCTTGGATATCCATACTGAGTTTGTAGAAAATATAAATGTATTTACTATTTTATATATAAAAGTAATTAAAATGGATATTTCAGGTCAGAAGCGATCCGCAAGGGATGATGCACCATCACCAAATTGGCACGAATACACAAATCAGGACATCAAAGAAAACATTGAAGAAAGTTATCGAGAGGACTATCACGGGTGAATCACTTTCACTTTCAGTGCACTATAGAACGAACTTTATCACGACCCGGTTTCTCGGACCGGTGCATGGTTCCCACGCACCCAGAGTAGACCGGCACTGCGCGAATTGAGCTACCCGTCGGCGTTGAGGAGGTGGTCGGCGGTGCCAGACGCGGTGGCCCCGTCCTCGGCGGGAAGTCGCGGCTTACGTCGTGGATACCGGAGTCCATGCTTGAACACATCTGCTTCGTGGGGGTGTTCGGCGGCACGAGTAACGCGCTGGTGAACAAGGACCTAGATAGGAGTACCGTCGAGGTGTACAGTAACCGGGACGGCAACCTCGTGCAGTTCTTCCAGGTGCTATGCGACTGCGAGAAGGAACTGGTCGAGTGGCTGGAGACGGTGTTCTACTTTTTCCGTCTGATACTGAATCAGCCCCTGATCTTCGTTCAGCAATTCCCCTCACAAAGAATTAGAGCCGACAAACAATTTAAGTGCCGTAAGAATCTATTTTTAGACATAATTCCCTGGTGGGAAGTGATCTTGGCCTGATCCCCCGGAAGGCAGGGTTCGAATCCCTGCATGGGCATCGATTCCGCGGAAGCGGGGGGCAGGTCAAGGAGGTGATTCGACAAGTTATGGTAAACATCGTCGGAGCGGGTCTCGCTTCATACATGATGGCACAGTTCAGTATCGCATTCACAATTGGTATCGGCATCGTAATCACAATCCTCACCCTACCTTCCGCGGTTACCTCCCCAGAGGCATTGCTAATCCAATTTAATTGTATTCATCCGGTTTCAAAACATCTGCCGTCTTCTGAATCAAGGATGCGAATGCTTCTAGCGTCTCCTCGCCAAGTTCGTCATCGCTGTACTTCCCACTCGCTATTCGGTCGTAGATGGTCTCCGCAACCACACCCTTATCGAACGCACCTTCCTCCGGTTCCCCCTGCTCGATCTCGTTGAGTTTCCCTTCTACAGCATCGAACATCATCTTATGTTCGTGGTCGACAGCCTCAACCAGCTTGTCCGGATCCACATCGTCGGGGTATTGCTCGGCAACGACCTCGCAGAAGGTGTTCGCGGGGAGGCGTTTTTCAACCTTGACCGATTCTCGTCGGCGTCGTCCAGCACCTCACTCATGAAGATGATTCAACTCTCGTCGATGTCCTTTTCGGCCAGCATCTCTTTATGAGACGTAGCATCCTTGATATCGCCGTCATTGAGAAAGACAACGTAATCGTAGCCCTCGGCGTCGAGGAACCTAACCACGTATTAGGTCTTGGAGCCATCCCCCGAGTGTAGAGCGCGGTTTAAGTACGCCTCTAGTTGTGTGAAACGCTCAATTTCTCGCGGTATGGGAACTCTATCTTGTGTTTCGCTTTCAGTAGTTTTAAGTTTAATACGTGCATAATTCTAGTTAGGAAAGCCGAGGCTATTAGGGCTTGTTCTCACTTTGGGAGAACGGTCCACGGGTGTTCCAGCACCCGAGACCACGGCTTTCCAACGGGACTAGAAAGCCATGTTCGAGTCAAACCTACGCGAAGAAAAGCGTAACGCTCGCCAACCAGTTGTCGAACGCTTGGAGGGGGTGTAAGTATGGGATGCC
This sequence comes from Halorussus salinus, assembly GCF_004765815.2. Classification (NCBI taxonomy): domain Archaea; kingdom Methanobacteriati; phylum Methanobacteriota; class Halobacteria; order Halobacteriales; family Haladaptataceae; genus Halorussus; species Halorussus salinus. Next base: position 58,021 of record NZ_SBIS02000012.1, read on the forward strand.
AGCAGTGCGGTTGTCCCACTCAGTACCGTGTGTGTCGAGAGTGCGAGCGCATGGAGCGTGCCGAACAACAGGCGCGCCATTCCGAGCTTGGGCTTGATGTTGCGGACTGTCCCGAGTGTGGCGGTCAGACGAGTGGTGAGGGCGTCGTCTGTTGGAGGTGTCGCTAGATGGCGTTCGCCCAGTCGGAGTCCGAGACCGTGCGCGTCGAGACCAACGTCGAGCAAGTCCTCACGGGACTGCAGGTCGGTCTCGCTGGTGCGAAGGGGACGTGTTGCTGTTGTGGTCGAGAGTTGCATGACGGCCACGGTGTGACTGTCTACGCGTATCGCACCGCCGGGCACGACCAGTGGAACCTCCCGCGGGTGTACTGTCGGGAGTGTAACAGTGGTGAGGTTGAGACGCCGACGCTCGGGACAAATGAGGTCGTCGCGACCGCGTTCCTCGGAGTGATGCAGGTCGCGGCGGCGCAGACCACGCGGTTAGCGTTGACGGGCGTCGAGGTAGAGGAGTACAGCGGGCCGGACAAGGGAAGCGAGGCGTAGCGGACGGATCAGGGTGGGGCTTCCTTCTTGATTACCCGGTGTTGGTACTCGCCTAAGTAGTCCAGCAGACGCAAGTGTCGAGACGGACTGTACGCTTCTCGCTAACCAATGGAGTGTGTTTTGCGAGTTGGTTCCATTGGTTAGCGATATGCTGGTGCGAACCGTTTTCTTGCTACCAGACGACCACGCGGATATCTTTCGGGCGGGAAGAGTCAAAATTCGCCCTGATACTAACCAATGATTACTATCACGTAAAGGGTGTCATTGGTTAGTAGTGACACGGACCGGCGTTCAAATTGGAATAGCGAGCGCGTCGCGGTCGGGCGCAAAGTGTTTTGCGCACATAACTCGCGCGCGAGACCCGGTACGTCGCCGCCGTCGAGACAATCGTCCCGTCCCAGGAGGCCGAACTAGCGAAGTCGGGAGACGAGTACAAGGGCGAGGAGACCGTGTTCTACTGCGACCCGCCGTACGTCGGCAAGGAGGGGTACTACCCCGTCTCGGACATCGAGCATTCGGAGTTCGTCTCGGCGTTGGGCGAGTTGGAGGGCGACTGGCTGGTGTCGTACGCCGAACTACCCGGCGGGCTACGGGAGGAGTATCGGGTCGTCGGGCGCGGCGAGAAGAATTTCATGGGCAACGGGAAGTCGGGGAGCGCGAAGCGAACGCGCGAGCATCTGGTGATGAACGTCGAGTAGACCGCGAGAGACGTTTTGTTCGCTCTCTCGAATCGGTTACTATTCCACCATTCTTATGAAGTATTTTCACTTTCACCGAACTATCGAATCGGTATCATAACCCCCTCGTGAGTAGCGCCGGATATGGGCGTCGCACAGGTGCAGATCACGAAGAAGTCTCAGAAGTGGCGGTATCGCTGTCCGAACGGGCACACGTCGTGGGAGATGACAAATAACCACATGTGGTGTCGAGCGTGTGCGAACCAGTTGGACGTGGACCCCGAGTTCTGGGAGGTGTACGACCAGAAGACCGACGAGACGATTCCGAGGGAACAGGTGATTTTGGAGGCGTAACTTTATATTTAATCCTCTTTTTGATGTTCAGATCTCTATTAAGTAGAGTTCTTATTCCGGCCTAGGTTCTTTGATCAACAAATAATATTCAAATAGGAAATTATAATCGAAAAATGTATACAGGTATATGGTATTCTCTAGATGCGTTCATGAAAGCAGGTGCAATCGCAAGGGTACACGGGGACTTCGACACTATCGACACATCTGACTTCCCAGATGAAGATACGCAACACGGCGAAACCATTCGCTCCAGTCTCGAAGTCGGTCAAGCAGAAACGGATATCTACGGTCATCAAGTCGTCTACGGGCAGGCGGCTCATCAAGAGGCGACGGAGATAGAAACGTTCGGTATCAATCAGAACGGTCAAATCGGAATCGACGAGACGCGAGTCGATGTCGTAACGAACGTCACGGACTTTCTTTGCGTCCTCGGAGAATACGCAATCGTCGAAAGCACGGACGACACGTTTGCTTTCGACCTCCTGAGTAGAGCGACCGATACGACTGTCGAGAAGGTCGAGTTCGACATCAACTCTCTTATCGAAGCTCACCACCCGGAAGCGACGTTCTGGATGGGTGGATTCCACAATCGGTCGGGTGACGTAGACTCCGGCGATGGATACGGAGAAGGCGACATCTTCGAAGACGAGGATATCGGTGATGTCCTCTGGGAGTCGGACAAGAACCGAATCGGGATGCGGTTCGAGTTCGAGGACCAGATGGTCAAGATGATGGTCACACAGTCGGGGTACGCCGAGGTCTATCAGCCGAGTGGCTTCAGTTCGCTCGAATTCAGTCGTCTCGTGAACGAAGTCTTACTACCGCACGCACGATAGGAGAATCCAAATTATGTCCCAGACTCCATCCGAGATTCCAGACGACGTAGCATTTCACGTCATCGTCGAGGCGAGCGTCCTGAAAGAGATAGTCGAACCGCCAGTAAAATTGGCGAGCGACCAAACGACGAATGATAAAGCAGCTAACTTCCGGTGGTCCGAAAGCCAGTTGCGAGTCCGGACTGTCGATGGCTCGCAAATTATGATGGTCGAACAGACCGTTCCTTCCTCGTCCTTCGAGCACTACGACTTCCGAACGTCGGGTGAGATCACTTTCGGGACTGCCTGCAAACGACTCGACAATCTTCTCAAAGCCGCCGACAGTGACGACCTCGTTGAACTGCGATTGGACTTAGAGACGAACCGTCTCAACATTCAGTTCGCGGACGTGAGCTACTCATTGGCTGGTGTCGATACGAGCACGATAAACGAACCGGACATGCCCGACCTTGACCATGCTGTCTGCGCGAGTGCGCACAGTAGTGTCTTCGAGCGTGCGCATAACGTCGTCGGAACGATTGCCGATACGCTGACCTTCGAGGCTGGTGACGGTAGCTTCCGTATTTACGGCGCTGGCGATACAGACACCGCAGAGGTCAGTCCTGAGGTGACGCTTGACCAAAGCAATCTACAGGCCGACGGCATTGACGTTTTCCTCGAAACTGATGGGCCTTCGGTTCAGAGCCAGTACAGTAGCGACTATCTCAAGGACGCGGTTTCGTTCCTCCCCGACGACTACGTGACGGTTGAACTCAATACGGAGATGCCGATGCGAATCAATGCGAATCGAGCAGACGCGCGGATTCCGACGGAGATCTTGGTTGCGCCGCGGATAGATGATCCAGCATGATTTAGATTTTAGTATTCGAAGTAAAACGTGGTTATACGTTTTTGGCTCTCCCAAGTAAGTGACCAAGACATCTTCTGAAATCTGACCGAAAAGTTTTTCCATACGACAACCCTGTTCTAAATGGACTTTTCACTACAGTATAACCAACAATGAAACTAATATTGTAGTAAAACAAATTCACTTTACAAAATTTTTATATATTGCGGGTCTAATCACGCAAATGGATATGGACACGGTGGGATGATGTTTTTCTCACCGTTACCTCACTTGGTTTCTTAGTATACTCTCTAGTTATTTTCTCCCTTTGGGGCCATTACGCTTGAAATCTCTGGCGATTCATAATCAAGAACTAATGAAGATATTCCCTTATAAACTCTCTCGTCTTCGAGAAAGTGGAAATCGAAAGATGACCTGTGACGGTTTATAATAAAGAGTGTCGCTAATCCACGCTACTAATTACCATACATCCAAGGGTTTAAACGTGGATAGACACATCGCTTCGAATAGGTTTGATACAACCTCCCTACCGTGTCCATATCCACCGCACTCGCTTCTCCTCCCCCGAATTCGAGAAGTTGAGTGCGGGAGACTCGGGGGAAATCAGGTCCGAGAAACATGAGCGATAGTCATGATGACCCCCACTATGAACGTCATAACGACTAACGTGGATAGCGACACTCTATCCGCCGAGAAAGACGTTAGAATCGACTCAAAAGAAACCAGTACTCCTGCTAAGGCTCTTCAGGTCGGGAAGCTCCAAGCCTCAGAGCAAGTTTCCGACCTCGCCCGAGGAGTCGCTGAAATCTACATAAAGGCAGATGGCACTGCTCTAGAGAACTCCCGAACCGGTTGGGACAATCTCCGAGAGAACCTCAAACGCCAAGCCAAGCGAGCGGACGACGATGAAGTCGTCGTTCCGTTCGTTCAGTACGACGACGCGGAAAAGCTGACCGAGGCGAACGCCGCAGAGATTGCGAAGTTGGAAACGACCTACGGAGATATCGTCTCGGTCCCGTTGATGACTTCGCTGGTAAACGAAGCGGATGACGGTGATGGACTGTCTAACGAGACAGTTGCGACCATCGTCGAGAACGCACAGACCTTCCTGAAAGCGGTCGGGAAACTGGATATCCAAAAGCCAGTGATGGGCGTTATCCCGCCCGTCAGTAAGGAGTGTACGAAGGCCCTACTTGAACTGTACGTCGACCACGACCTCCCGGCCTACTGCGTCGACTTCAACAGGCGGTCGCCGATGGCGAGAACTCAACTCGACTTCATCGACAAGCCGCTGATGGAGACTCTGGAGACGTACGGCATGCGGGAAAGCAGTCTGCTGTACGCGGTTAACGCAGACGAAAGTCGTCGAGTTACCGAGAACCACGAAACGCCCGGCGCGCTGTACGCCTACACGCTCGGCTTCGACATCGTCGGCGACGTTCACCTCCCTCCGCGGCTTCCGCCAGAAGTCTTCGAGGACATGGAAGAGACGACCGACCTCCGACTGTTCAACGCGGACACGCTCTCAGTGGTAGAGGTTCCGCTGAGGGACCTCGACTCGTTCCTCCCCGACGAGGCAGAAATCCCGGTCGGCCGCGTCCGCCAGCGCGTCAACAGCAACGCCGACGAGAGGTTCCGCTTCGAGAAGCTCATCAACGCCGAACTGATCGCGTTGTACCTCGACGCGGGCGGCGGCGTCGATGCGCAGGAAATCTTCACTGCGCTTAGAGGAGGGTCGGCCATGCAGGACTCCGACCTCGAGCGTGTCCGTGAAGTCGCCAGCGACGTAACACCGTAGAAGAGAAGGGCAGTTCGCGCGGCAGAATCTCTATTTTTCGCAGGCACCAATTGCGGCTCGTCGTTCGTGAGCAATCGTCGAGAGTGTTTCACCACAGTCGGGGCAAATATCGTATTCGGGAAGTGAACCAGTAAAGTCAAGCCGGATTTCTGCGGCTTTGTGCCACGCTGAATCTTCCTGCCGCCAGAGAAGTGCCTGCGTGTCGGGTCCCGGTGCAGTTACCAAATATTGTTCATCGTCAGCTTCGACACGGAGTTTTGGTCCGTAATAGGTCATTAGCCGTTGAACGACTTTCACGAAATCAGGAACATTGATGTCTTCAAAATTGGAAACGACTGTAGTGATTTTGAGTTCATCATTACGTTCTGCCCGTACTAAAACGCGCTTCGTTTCTGGATTCGTTTTTGGATTACCATCTACAGAATCGACTTTTACGGCCATGTAAGTCCTTAGCAATGCATAGACTAGAAAGTGTTGTGGTTGCGGCGACTAACTAACTTGGTTCTGGGAGTTCGGACTTTATTGAAGAACGTTGTTAATACGCTCTGGGGAGGAGAGTGTTAGCGAACCCTCGATATTTCCTCGCTCCTCATGTTCCTCAACCCACTCAACGGCCAAATCTATCTCGTCCTCGGGTACCACGAGAACTCGTTTGAATCCGCGAGTCCGGAAGTCACGGAGTTGTTTCAGAGCATGCTGTTCGTCGTCTGCGATTCCTTCCATCGTCTCAGCCTCAACGATGAGATTTGACGAGGTAGAGTCGATGGAAATGAGGTCCGGGATACCATCGACATTATCGATTATGCCTTCTGGGCTACTTGCTTCTGCTCCGCTTGGATCGATGTGGTGGACATAGAGATTAGCACTCTCGCTGGTTGCCTCCTTCACCTCGTAGAAGGTATCACGAAGTACGTCTTTGTGGTCGGATTCGCTTCCGAACAACAGGCTACCTAATGTCGCACCGCCCGCGGCTCCGGCTGGACCAGCGATAAGTCCTTCAATTACGCCTCCGATTGCACCACCGCTAAGTTGCTCTTTCTTCTTATCGTCCATGTACTGCATTCTATGTTTCTATGGTGTCAAAAACCATTGCCTAGCAGAGTGAAAGTGAAAGTGGATTCAATGAGTGGACTTTCAAATAGGAAATCTGGATAACAGCGTTCTAATATACCTTCGGGAGAAATATGATTTTGCTATAAAACTAGTGATCTATTGATGAATGGGAGTAAAATTACTGAGATTGCTGGAAGAATAACTAGGCCAACCAGAACCATGTAGCCCTGTTGAACCTGCTTTTGTTTTTCTCTAATTAGTTCTTGGTTTTTGTCTATTTTCACAGCTTTCTCATTAATAGTGCGTTTTTGAACTCCGCTAAGATGCTCCTCTGCTTTTTCAAGGAGATATTTCGAAATAGACTCACTGTCTGATTGTTCTCTTGAAGAGAGGCTACGCTTTAGTTTGTAGCCACTTATGACGAGCGGACCTTGGTAAAGGACATAGAGAAGTCCAATCAAAGTTAGTGGGACAATTATGGTCCAAAGCGCAGCAACGAATGATTCGTGGATAGAAAAAGAGCCTAATTTTGGGAAGTTCATTGAGAATAGTAACGAGTACAGAACCGTTATGAGAGTTCCTGTAAGGTAGATTCTGTCGATCTGCCGGTCTATGCGATTGAGAGTTTTCTCTTGGCGCTTAATTTCCGTATCGGCTTCCCGCTGGAGAATCTCATCCCACGCCTCTGAACTCTTCAACCCTAGCTTTTCTTCGACTTGTCTATCACTACTGTCTTCAATTTCGCTCTGCTGTTCCTCGGTGTCTTCTATTTTCTCTACCGTCTCTGGTTCTTTTTCATCTGTCTTCTCAACCATTTTGGCGCATATAAAACTGATGGGAATTGGACTTGAGCTTTTCTATACAGCGAAGAATATTACGACTCATCTTCTAAATCGTTCGCCAGCGAGATACTGCCGACCTTTCCCTACTCACTCTCAGGCAGAACGTCGCTTAGCTCTTCAATCAACACTCCGAAAGCCTCCAGACTCTCTTCTCCAATTTTCTCTTCGTCGTACTCCCCGCTCGCAACCCGTCCGCAGATGGTCTCCGCGATATCGCCCTTATCGAAGCCGCCCTCTTGGAGTTCACCCTGCTCGATTTCCTGCAGCTTCGCTTTCACCGCCTCGGGTATCGTTCGATACTCGTCGCCGGTCGCTTGGACCAAGTCGTCCGGGTCCACATCGTCGGGATACTTCTCGGCGACGACTTCGCAGAAAATCTCGGCGGGAAGCAGGTCCTCGATTTCGACTGGCGTCTCTTCGTCTACGCCGTCCAGCACGTCGCTCACGAGAACGATGCTGTCCTCGTCCACACCCTTCTCGACTAGCGTCTCCTTGTGAGATTTTGCGTCCTCGGCATCGTCATCATCGAGGAGGACGGCGTAGTCGTACCCCTCCGCGTTGAGGAACCGGACCATGTACTCGGTCTTGGAACCGTCCACGTCCACGAGGCTGGTCTGGTAGCCGACGGTAGTGTCTTCGCCCTGTCGGCGGAAGTACTCGCTGAAGGTCTTGAGATAGAGCTTGTCGGTGAAGCCCTCGACGAGGACGTTCTTGGTACTGCCGAACAGCGAACCGGAGATGTCCCCGCCGAGACTTTGGCGGACGGGTGCGAGAACATCGAGGTCGGGTTTTCGGCAGTAAAATATCTATTGTTTCAGCTCTTCTCGATTCCGATCTACCCAGTCATATGTTTCTTTTAAACCGATATGGTCAACTGGCAGGTCATTCTCCAGCAACCATTTTGCATGATTGCCTACTCCCCGATTTCTGTTGAGTGATGTTGAGAGAATAGAGTCAGTTTTAACAAGGTGACGTGCAAGGAAAAATGTACCATCGAACATCTCTCCACAAACCGGACATTCGAAGGATTGGTTAGTACCAATATATTCAAACGTCTTTGTTCCATTCGATTCCTCTACTTCGATACCTAAATGGTCTGCATTCATCACGTCTGCGATTAAATATCCTATGCGCCTATTTGAACGGAGAACACGCTTCGCAGCGAGAATTCTCTGAAATAGTTCATTTTCTGTTAAAACACGTTGTTCATCATGGAGTAGAACTTGTACAAGATTCTCGTCAAAATAGAAGAATTCAGACTCTGGGAAGTATGAAGAATCATATTCCCCTATGAAAACGGGGTCTAACCGTCTTTTTAGGACTAAACAAACAAATTCCTCTAGTTGATCTGCTTTTTGATGCACATTTTCGATCGGGGTTCCTTCGTGGACAAGACCATTCCGAGAACCATACAGAGTACCGATTTCCTTAGGAAGATCTTCTGTAACTTCTGGATGCCCTCTACCTAAGGTATTGCGTAACAACTCAACGATTGCATCGACAATATCCCCATGGTCTTCATTATGCGAGCCAAGTTCATTTGCAAGAAATGTGCTAATTTTCCCTTTCATGGCCGTTGATGAGATGTTATCTACAACTGCTTCACGAGCCGTCTCAATTTCATCATCCCTCACTCCTGGCTCATTCAATAAGTCCCGTTTGACAAATCGTTCTACTTCCTCAGAAATTATATCTGCGGCATCCTGGGTTAATTCGGATTGAATAGCGCTACGAGCCTCCTTTATTGCCCGTTTTGCTTCTCTTTTAAGGTTTTTTGAGACGGTGGGATCTCCTACGTTGTATTTGTCAGAAAGGATTTCTAAAGCAAGCCAGAACGAGAGGAATCGGTCAGTAGGATTCTCTCGAGAGAGTCCAGAGGAATACCAACGCATTGCATTCTTGGTGGATTCATCAAAGTCAGTAGCCTTGAAATTCTCATAGAGATCAACAATGAACTCTGCCCACGCTTTTGGGTAATTGAAGGTTCCACCAGTCGCAGTAACTTGTACGGTCTTATCCTGTCTATACGGTTTATGAGGAGGCCCTGTGACTACACCTTTACCAGAAACGAATGAAAATAATTCACCAAGATTTGTTGCTTCCTTGTACATTTCCTGTTTCTTCTCATCCACTTCATCTGTATTTGCAGAAAACTCGGCAAGAATTTCATAATCTGGATCGCTGTCAGAGTCACCGCTTCCAGTAACCTTTCGAATGGTTAGATTCGAGGTTTGAACGTTCGGCAACTGGAAATCCGGTGCTAGCCTTAACGGGATACGGACTCCGTATGGATTGGACATATTATTATGGTAAAGTAATCCCTCATACAAAAAGGCAGCTAAGACAAAGAACTGGAAAAAGCCTACTCTTAGGAAAGGACTCAAGTGTCCCAGTTGTAACAGCTACTTTGGAATTAAGACCGAAGACGATCTGAAGGAGTACGCCGACAGCTCAAAAGTCGGATGCCGAGTATCGCAGACCGGAAGTACGGAATTCGGCGAGCGGCGTAGGACTGGGATGGGGAGATCGAGTCGTCTGAGGATGCAGATTTGCTGTAGTTTGGTTAATCGAGTTGACTGTCTAATTCCTCTTGGAGTACCTCGCGAACGTCCGACTTCGTCAGATGGCCCCAGTCCTCCTCGTCTACTTCATTGAGATAGAAATCAATTGCTTCACGGATGAGGTCGGTCGCGTTCCATCGTTCATACGGTGTGGTACGCTCCTGTGCCAACTCGTTCAATCTCACTGCTCTATCCAAGCGGACAGCGACCTCGAAAACGCTACTCTGGTCCTGACTGGGCGGTGATGGACACATTCTACCTCCATCTACCAAGACCAGTTAAAAAGTTGCTTGGTTAGATGCTTCGACTCGACGCGTCAAGCGTCCCGCTGAGTTCTCCAATCAAAGCAGTAAAGACTTCGAGCGTCTCACTACCGAGTTCTCCTTCGCACATCTTCGCCATGTAATAACGGTAGAAAAGAATATATATTAAAGTTGGCTAGAGGATACGGAGAAATAGAACCATCTTATTGAGCCATTCCTTGAATCTTCGTTATCAACTCTTCTAATTCATCCGGGACCTCCTCCGGTTCGGCGTGCCTTGCGATCATCCAGCCATGTTCCGTCTCGTCATAGGACTTCTTCCCGTCGGTGAATTTGTCGAACAGGTCCTTCATCACGCTCTTGCCGTTCGGGCGGTCTTCGTTCTCGGTAATAAAGGCCTCAACCTCGTCCACATCAAAGTTGAACGCAGAAGAGATCGCATTAGGCATCTGGAGGAGATAAGACTCTATACAGTAGTCGTTCAGGACCTCAACGTTCCCCGAGTCTACGGCCTCACGCAGTTTTTCTGCCTTTTCTTCGGGTTCTTGGTCATCGGAGTCTGCGACAAAGAGGTAAGGAGTACGCATGTGTCCAAGGAGATTCCCGAGCTCCGCACCGTGTTCTCGCATCCGGTCACCACCGAGGGCGTGTACGCTAACTCCTAAATCTGCCAGTGAATGGTACTCATCCGAATCCGCAGCGAGTATTTCGGAGAATTCGTTGAGAATTTCCTGATCTGACCGCCCCTCGACGAAGACGACGACATCTGATTGATAGAGTTCGCTCTTATCGTAGCCAAGTGACTCAAGAAGGTCGTCTATCCCCTCTTCATTGATTGTCTGGATACTAGTATCTACGTTACGCTTTACTGCGATGATATTGTCCGTATCCGTTCGGTCTACAAAGGCATCAGAGTGAGTCGATACAAGGACTTGAGGTCCTCCTTCAGAAGCGATATCCTGCAAAAGGTCGTATATTGCTTGTTGAGCATTTGGATGGATATGAAGTTCCGGTTCCTCTACAAGAAGAATGTCACTGTTCTCTGCCATGACTAACTTTGTTATAAGTGTCAGGACATCCTTCGAGCCTGCTGAAATTTCTGACAAAGAAAACCCACTTGGATACCCCTTTTCGTCCACCATTATGGTTGTACGATTTGCCGAAACAAAGGGAGTACGTAGTCCTGTAACTCCTTCCATAATTTCAACAAAAGCGTTTTCAACGCTCGAAAACCTGTCAGGATAATTTCTGAACATCGTGTCCACAACTTGGACTAAATTCTCTCCTGATTGTTTGAGGTGATCAGCCCGTTCTGTAACCATCTCGTTTTCTGGTTCTCGAAAGGCAGTAGCAAGCTGCCACTCTTTTGCTGAATCTTTCACAAGAGGTTGCACGACGTTATCTGCGCGATCTCCATTCCCAGACTCATTTATCTCTTTAGGGGGAAGTTCAGAGTACGTGATTGAATCAAATCTGTCACCGTCCCTCCGTACCAAATCTGTCCATTTTCCGTCTATTAGTGTACTCCAACTAAACGATCCACTTTCTGACTCAGTCGCTGTAACCTGAACTCGAACCTTTTCAAAAGAACCCGTATCTGTAATAAAATTTATGTATGCTTCCCCAACTCCACGATCTTGTAGCCTTTGTATCACCGACCTCTTTTCTTCCCGGTTTAAATCCAATTGCAATTTGACCATCAGTTCTTCTGCACTCTTCTGCTGGTTTAATCTAGAACTCCAACTCGGCCTTCCATAGTTCTCGTTCCAGTGGCCCGCAAAATCTACAATTGCCTTTATTATGTTGGATTTCCCTACGTTGTTCTTCCCGATTATAGTATTAAAGGGACCAAACTCTACCTCTGCTGATTTGATACTCCGATAGTTCTTGAATTGAATCTTGTCGATTTGCATGGGTCACTCGTTGTCTAGCTTGCTTGCATTAAGATCACCAGCGAGATACTGCCGACCCCTCTCCATGATTCGGAAGTAAGAAGTGTAGTTCTCATCTCGAGCTATGAATCCGCGAGCCTCCAATTCATCCAATGCTCTCTTTATCGTCTGATAAGCGGGGTCCAACTCATTATCTAAAACCCCGATTGGCACGGCAATATCGTGGTCTTCCAAGAACTCTAAAACGGGGTCTGTAGCGGAGTTCATCCACTGTCCCCGTTTTCTTCGTGCCATTGGCAGGAAGTGAACCAGACAATACTTACGGGGTTTGGTTTGTCCCAATGATGATAGTTTAAAGAACCAGAATTGGACTCTAAACTACCAAGGTATAAATGGATGGTATCTAAATGTAGATGTCACGGAAGCAAAACGCGGACCCGTCACTCCTCGATGGGTCCACTCGAAAACAATGCGGACCCCGATGCTAGGGACATCGGGTCCGCGTGAGCCTCCGTAAACAGGCTACGGAAGCCATGTACGCAAACACGACGACGGGACTTGAAACTCCCGCACGACGACGCGCATCGACTTCGAACAACTCGCTCGCTGGCACGCGCTCCAGTTTCACTTTCGCCGAACTATCGACTCTTCTTCAAGTGGCATCTACGAGTAGCGCCGGGTCCATGCCAGACCGACAGCCCCCCGCGAACCGAGGTGACGCCCGATGAACGACGCCGACCTCGAACTACTCGAAGACGCGCTTCACGAACTCCGGAGCGATAACCCCGGTAAAGTCGAAAGCGCGAAAGCGAATCTGGAGTTGGTTGTCGAACGCTACGGAGGTGACGCCTGATGACGACCGCCGTCATCTCCATCGACGACCTCTGCGACCAGCTCCGAGACCTCCAAGCGAAGAAGCGCGCCGACGACGAGGAACCCGTCGTCGTCATCGGCGACCTCGTGGGCGAGTACGAACTCCTCGCCGCCGACGAATCGGAACACGACATGCTACAGGTCGGTGATGGCGGGTTCTCGCCCGACACCTTCGCCGACTCCGCGGGCACGGCCGCGCTCCAGAATGCCGACGCGTCGATGCTACACACGCTCGTCGTCGCCGAGTCGGACCTCTCCGAGGGCGCACGCGCGATGCTCCACGGCGAGGAGACCGACGACGGCGACGATGACGACGACGGCCAGATGCGACTCGTGACCGACGGCGGTGTCCAGTTCGCCGACCTCCACGCCTTCGAGCGCGACCTGCTGTACGCGGTCCGCGCGCTGGAGCGCGACGGCGACGCCCCGAAGGGCCTCGCCGTGAAGGAACTCCTCGAAACCGAGTACGACGAGGAGTTGAACCACTCGCGGCTCTACCAGAATCTCGACGGTCTCGTCGAGTGCGACCTACTGGAGAAGGGCAAGAAGGACAACCGGACCAACGAGTACGGGACGACCGACGAGGGGCGCGACCTGCTTGAAGCGTGTACCGAACGTCGGATGAACGCGGTCGATCTCGATGTTGACGACGACCCGTCCGAGATCGTCACCGACGATGGGCTTCCGAATCACGAGGACGTGGGGAGCGCGCAGTGCCAGATGCCGGAGTGCGACAGGATGGACGATGTGAAGACGTGCAAGGACCCCTCCGCGAATCTGTTGTACGTGTGTGGCGACTGTCGCTCGGAGGTTGCTGTTTTAGAGGTCGTCTCCGACGAGACTGTTCCGGGCGTTAAGGCCGACGTTCTGCTGGAGGACGAAGCATGAGCCTGCCCGACATCGAGTGTCCGGAGTGCGACTACAGCGAGAAGATCCAGCCGGGGAAGCAGATGCTGAACCCGAGGCTTCGGGACTGTCCCGAGTGTGGCGCGAGCGGCTTGGAGGTGAATCGATGAGTACCGATGAGTCCGGGAGCCAACTCGGCGGCGTTCTCTGCCAGCGGTGCGGGCAGTACTGGCCGCCGATCATCCTTGACTTCGCAAACGGGTGTCCTGAGTGCGGCACGGATCCGCGCTGTGACCACGAGAACGTTCGGCGCGTCGGTCGCTCGGACGCCGTGGGTAATCCCGTCATCGAAGAGCAGTGCGTCGATTGTGACGGCTCTCTCGATGCGGAGGGAGACGCGTGAGCGAGAATCGTACGTGCAACTACGACGCCGACGGCACGTTCCGCCAACTCCGGAACAAATCGACCGGCGAAACGTTCGAGCGCGACGACCTCCGACTGCTGACGCCCGCCGGTCCGTATCAGGACCTCCGGAGCGATCACCGGGAGGGGTCGGCTTGAGAAACCGCTCTGCTGGTGGACTGAAGCGAATCCCGACGACGGTCGAGCGAGACTACTCCTCGTCTTGCTCAAGCAGTCGTTGGATAACGTCGTCGAACGTGTCACCCGGCGCTTTCCGACCGTTCAGTTCCTGCCACGTCTCGGTGCTGACCTGTATCGAAGTCACGTCGTCGCTCATTGTCGGAGCAATCGGCGCTGTAGGATATGGGTTTTTGGATGAGGTCAGGAACTGGAGTGCTATAGGACAACAGAACTATAGAATCTGAATAATAGGACTATAGTGCTATGGCAGAAATGACAACCGTGTCCGTCTCAACGGACACATGGAAACGGCTGAATCGTGCGAAAGAACCGGGCGAGTCGTTCGATGACGTACTCCAGCGACTGATGCGCGAGGAGGGGTCGGCATGAACGCCAGCGCCGGAGTTCGCTTCGCGGACCTCCACGCGTTCGAGCGAGATCTCCTGTACGCGGTCCGCGCGTTGGAGCGCGATGGCGACGCCCCGAAGGGCCTCGCCGTGAAGGACCACCTCGAAACCGAGTACGACGGGGAGATCAACCATTCGCGGCTCTACCAGAATCTCGACGGTCTCGCGGAACGCGGTCTTCTCCGGAAGGGCAAGAAGGACGACCGCACCAACGAGTACGGGACCACGGACACTGCCGAGCAACTTCTCGAAGCGCATGCGGAGCGCCGCGCGGAGGCGGTCGGCCTGCACGGAGGTGACCGAGCGTGACCCACGCTATCGAGGAGGTCGGCCCGGACCTTACTGAGGCGATTCCCGAGACGTTCGACGTGTGCGACAACTGCGGAACGCCGACGATCAAGTTGTCGAGCCATACGTGTCCGGATCCGGATACCGTAGACGAGCCGACGCGCGAGGATCTCGACGCCCGCATCAAGAACGATCCCTACCCGGCACGGGAAACCGTACTCGTTATTCGCTCGACGGGCAGGCGGTCGTACGCCTATCACGAAACCAACGACTCCGACGACCCACTCTGCCCGGTCAATCACGACGGACTGACGGAACTCGCCCGTGGTGACGCCCAAGACGAGCGGTATGCGCCGTGTCAGTTCTGCCAGCGGATTCGCCGCGCGAACGGGGAGGTGGCCGACCGATGAGTATCACCGTGACTCTGGAAGACGGCGAATGTCCCGCCTGCAAGTCACCAATTTGTGCTATCACCGCCAACAGCCCGACAGAACATACAACCCTGCGGGTGTACACTCCCCGCTGGTGCCACGACCAGTTCCGGAGGTGACGGTCGATGACTTCGTCTCGCTCACCCACTAAGGCGGCGGACCTCACCAGCTATAAACGCGATCTCCTGCTTGCGGCCTACCGGGCGAACCAAGCGAACGAGACGCCGGTTGGTGCGGACGTGATGGACGAACTGGAAGCGCTCGGCCAGACCAACACCGAGGGCGGCCAGTTCTATCCGCGGCTCAACGAATTGGTTGAGGCCGGGTTCCTCACCAAGAGCGACCACCCGGACGACGCGCGTGGATTCACGTGTAGTCTCACCGAGGAGGGTCGGATGATTCTTGGGCAGTTGTTCGTACGGAACGCTGACTCATTAGACATCGACATCCCCGAGTCCGATCTGCCTGTGGAGTCGCCACAGTCCGGCCTTCGACTGCACGGGCGACCACGCGGATAGCCCGAACACCCCCTGTTCGTCTTTCGCGCGCCCACGCCCGGCTAGCGGTATCGCCATCGAACCAGCCAACCCACACCCCCGGAGAATTCATGTCCACCGACACCCCCACTATGGAAGCAGGCCCCGAACAGCTTGACGAACTCATCGCACAACGTATCGAAGACGCAACCGCCAGCTTACGGGAACAGATTGCCGACCTCGAACGCGAAGTCGAAAATCTCCGCGACGAACTCGCCGAGGAACGCGACGCACGACGGAAGGCTGAAGCAAAGCTTGCAGACATCGACGAGACAGTCACCAACGAATACGACGCACGACTCAGCGCGCTCGAAGCGAAGGCAAACGGCACACGGTCGATGATTGCGGAACTCCAATCCCGCGAGTTGGAGAAAAGCGCACACCTCGCGTACGAGAACGTCGAACCGAACATCATGGATGAACTTCTGGATGTGGATGGCGAACAGGTCGAACGCATTACGAAAGACGATGGGAACCACTACGCCCGACTGCCCGGCGAGGAGGTCGCACTCAATCGCGGCGGTAGGGTTGCGCACTCGACGGCCGACTTGCTACCGATCCAGCGACTTGCTCGCTACGATGATGAGATGCTGGCGGGCGTCACCAATCGTAAGCCCGACGAGCTTGCGGCGAAGGCGTGGCGGGAGCGTGACGACCCCGGCCGGTATAACCTCTGGACGAGCGGGAGTAGTGGCTGGCGCGTATACCTCAAATCCTCCGACCTCGCAGACTGGATTCGCGCGAACGAGGAGGGCGTCTCGAAAAGCTACGCGCAAGAATTGGCGCGGCGGACGCTCAACGCGATGACGGAGTTGAGCAAGCATCGACTCATCGAGACGCAGAAAACACGTCGGGCGGATGGTCTCACCTATAAGGAGAACGTCGTGGTGTTGACCGAGGAGGCCGACCTACCGGGCGAGCCGTCGCTTGGCGAGACCGACAGTCCGGCCACAGACGAGGTGGCCGGATAACGGCGTGGCCGGACCCCACACACCCCGAGAGGGACACCTCTCTAACCCAAACTAGCACGGTCGGCCGCAGTCTGGATCCGTCACGACATGTAGCCACCCCAAACGGTGGCTCCTCGTGGCGGTGGCATGGTACGCTTACTGGTACGTCTATCAGTTCCAGCGGTGTCCAGCGGTAACCATGGAGAGGGTGAGGGAGCAGTTCGACCGCCAACAGCGTCTGTGGCCGGAGCGAAACAAGCCCGAGCGAGATTCAATGGCGCGTCGAAACGTATTCGCAGGCTCTGTAGCGGTTACGGCGCTTCTGACGAAATCAGGGATGTTACGATCTAGTACGCTCTATCGTTCATCTATATCCGCTGCTCGGAGTGTCTTATCGATGTTGTGAGTAGGACAGTCGATAGCGAGTTGGTAAGCTCGACATTTAACCACTCTTATTAGCGTCTGGACTCTCCCTTAGGGATAAGCGTGTCCTTGGTAAGGACGAAAGTCTAAGTTCAAATCCTGGCCGGGGCTCTTTTTGCGAAGGAAACGGCGCAGATTTCCGTGTATCCGAGCGATTACTGCTCGAACTGTGAACGTTCACACTGAATCCGGGGACTATCACCAGAAACTACCCATCGTTTTATATCCATTAGATTTTTATATGGAATAACAATATAAATAACATAAATGATACAGAAGTATATTGACTCTGATTTTAGTGGACTCTTTGGGAACGGAGTATTCATGCGGTTGTTTTTCGGCCGGGTCGTTACAGACGTCGGGGATAGTTTGTATTTTATCGGATCAATGTGGATTGTATTTGAATTGACGGGCTCGGCGTTCTACACGGGAGTGGCCACCGCGCTAATGCGGATCCCGGACATCCTCACCGTATTCATCGGACCGCTCATAGATCGCTGGCAACTGCGCCGAATCCTGCTGAGCACGCAACTCATCAATGGTGTCGCCGTATTGCTCGTTCCGCTTGCAGCGCTAACGGGCCATCTCTCCGTGTGGCTAGTCCTGTTTCTCATCCCGCTGCTGAAGTTCATCAATGGATTCGTCTATCCTGCTCAGAACGCGGCCCTCCCTCGGCTCGTTGAAGAAGATGAACTCACGCGGGCGAACTCGCTGTTTTCGACGTCCCTGCGAACGGTCGATATGATCGCCAACGCGGCCGCTGGGGCACTTATCGCAATTATCGGCGCAGTCGCTCTCTTCGTCGTCAACTCCGTCACGTTCGCTGTTGCAGCGCTCATGTTCATCGGCGTTACCGTTCCAAAGAAAAACCGAAAAGACGACGCTGAAACCGAAGACACCACGGACGATGGAACTACAAACGAGAGCGGATATCTCGTCGAATTCAGGGAGGGGATCGACTACGTTCGTGGGTCGGCGCTTCCAGCGGTGCTCTTCGGGATGATGGTGAATAATTTGGCCGCTGTCGCAGTGACCGCAATTCTGCCAGCGTTTGCCGATTCGATTGGTGGACCGGCGGTATATGGCTTGCTGACCGCGGCGATAGGTGCCGGAGGTCTCGTCGGGGCGGCCAGTGCATTTCTTGTCGAGGATCTTCCGTTCGGCTGGGTAGCGGCCGCAGCACACTTCTCGTCGGGAGCGCTGATTCTCGTGGCGGTCGCCGTGCCTGGGGTGTGGGCTACCGCACTACTGGTATTTATCGCTACGATCCCGACCGGCATGTGTAACGTGCTGTTCTTTTCGATGGTCCAGTCGACAGTCGACAATACGCTGCTCGGTCGAGTTACGTCACTCGTCAGTGGTGCCCTTTCGATGATGGCACCTGCTGGTGGACTGCTCGGTGGAGCCCTCGGTAGCGCGGTTGGCAACGTGATGGCACTGTATGGAGTCGGCATTACCATTGGACTCATCGGCATCTACTATCTTCTTCATCCGCAACTCAACGCTCTCTCACCAGTCACCGAAATTAACGAGGCGCAACTTGGGTTGAAACAACCCGATTAGCTTCCAGCCGTGTCGTAGATGAGAATCGTGATATCGCCCGAGGTATGGTTCTCGTACGGCTGATTCACCCAGTTGGAGTTCGGGGGAACGTTCCAAAACGACCATTTTGAGGCATCCTCGGATCGAAGCTATCACGGACGACAGTATCGTCGGTTGCTGCTATGACTCTTTCTCCCACTCTCGCCGAAGTAACCCGTACTGAATCCCGTCTCGATACTCGCCGTCAATAAACTCTGTTTCGCGTTTCCGTCCTTCCTCGGTGAATCCGAATGCTTCGGCGAGACGCTGAATTGGGACGTTGTGGTCGTAGGTTTCCATATATATTCCGTGTGGATTGAATGTCCGGAAAATGTAATCGATCACGAGTCCCAAGGATTCTTTGGCGTAACCCTGGTTTTGGTGATCGGGTAGGATCCACCCCTGGAGTTCTGGGCGGGTCGCGTTGACGTTTACCACGTCGATTGCGCCGATGGATATCACCTCGTCCGCCGAGGGATAACCGGACTCCGTGTCGTCATGATTGAGACAGATGAGGAAGTTGGCATTATCTTGGTTTTCAATGTGCCCTTCGAGTACCTCTTCCATCTGCTGGCGATTGCGGTGCATGGAGATGCCGAGTGGATAGCGAAGTTCCGGATTGGCGTGGGCCAGTTGAAGGAACTCGGCATCTTCACGCTCAACTGTCCACAACGAGACTCGCTCACCGTTTTCGACGATTCGACCTGGCATAAACCTGAAGTTGTATACATTACGTAAATATTTTTCTTCTGTATCATATATTTACTACTTCACAAATTACTCTATTATCCGCAATATTTAACTTCTTTAGTTACATTTAGTGATTTAGGACTCTATGAAAACAGATAAATCAACAACGTTAGAGAAACCGGAGAAAGTCCTGTCCCGCCGGCCAAGGACAGAGGCTAGCGGAACGTTCGACGTAGGAGCGAACCGACCGCTTCGAGGTAGTCACGTGACTGAAATCCGGACAAGAGCCAGCGATACTGTCGATCATCAGACGGTGACAGCATGACGATTCTCGTCGAACCAAATACCGGATGTAACCTCGGTTGTACGTATTGTTATGAGGAACCGGATCGGCAACACTCCCAGGCGGACATCGACGCGGAGTACGACATCGAGAAGATGATGGACCGTCTGGAACAGTTCAGTGAAAAATACTCTGAGGTCCCGTCGCTGTTCGGTGGCGAGCCGCTGTTGATGCGGAACGAGCACATCGAGCAGATATTCGAGTGGATCTATCAGGAGTACGATCTTGAAGAGACCGGCCGATACACTCAGATCCAGACCAACGGGACCCTCATCGAAGACGAACACATCGAGATGTTCGAAAAGTATAGGGTCCATGTTGGGATCTCCTGTGACGGGCCTCCCGGCCTCAACGATCTTCGCCTAGCACGTTCCGAGGTAGATGGCGAAATGCGTGACGTCACCGAGACGATGACCGAGCGGACCCTCGACGCAATTGATCGTCTTAAGAAGACCGACGTACCCGTCGGCATTATCACCGTTCTCACCACACAAAACGCCGGTACCGACGAGAAGTTCGAACAGCTCCTCGATTGGATGGACGACCTCACACAGCACGGCATCCACGGTCACTTCAATCCTGCAATCCCCTACGAGGACATCCAAGAGGACCAGTCGCTGAGTCCCGAGCGACTCAAAGAGGTGTACCTCCGGAGTTGGGAGTGGTTCAAGGCTGAGCCCTACCATCAGTGGGGTCCGATGACCAATTACATAGACAACCTGCTCGGCAACCACCTCAAATACTGCATAAACGACAAGTGCGACCCGTTCAACGCGGCCGGTGCAAAGGTTATCAAGGGGGACGGGGCCACGAGCGGTTGCGGGAAGACGTGGTCGGGTGTTGGTGACGGGAGCGCATTCTTGCAGGGTGATTCCACCGGTAATGAGTACAACAACACCGAGGAGCGCTACGAGATGCTCAAGCAGGTCCCGGGTCCCCATACCGAGGGAGAAGAAGACCAAGGGGGGTGCAAGGGCTGCCGGTACTGGAATGTCTGTACCGGCGGCTGTCCGGCGGCGGGAATGGACTACGACTACCGGAACCGGACGAGAGATTGTGAGGCGAAGTACGCCCTTTACAAGCAGATCGAAGAGGACGTGCGCGCGATGTTCCCCGGAATCAGGTTGATTACGGACGCCCCGTGGGATGCTCCCCTAGCCGACTTGACCATTACTAACGACGTCGACATCATGCCGTTTGCCGGGATGCACCACAGTCAGGCGGAAGATCCGAACGTGGTTGGCGGCTCTCACGACGCTCCCAGTGTTGAGGAGATTGCCTACCGGGAGAACAGAGAAGAATGACGTCGATCACCAACGACCGTACCCGAATTCGAGGTTCTAATCGCTCACAATGATGCTTGATCCTTCTCGAGACGAACCGGACGTTTCGCTCAACCTCCCAGAGGTCTCCAAACATAACTGGAAGGATCTGGAGATTCGTGATGTCTGGGACGATCCACTCGAATCGTTCGTTGAGGGCCGACGCAAGGTCGCCCAACGGGCGCTCCTAGATGAAGACCACTCACGGAAAACCCTCCGTCGACTCGTTCCGACGGAACGGGCATCGGACATCGTCGCGGACATGAGCGAAGAGATCGATGTCGCACGAGCGGTGGATGACAACGAGACAACTCTCGTGTTGACGTCTCCAGATTGCGCTGTCGACCCGGAGATGTTATTGGACGGGGACGTCGATCCCCTCGATCAGATGAAATACCGGGGCGTTCCGGATTGCTGTGCGACTGCCTACAACCAACACCGAGCAAGTGGACATCACGATCCCATCGTAGCAATCGCCCGGAATACGCCGAGTACGGAGGAACGTGGCGGCGAACTCGTCGTCGAAGATCCCCACTCGATCCTTAACCCGATCTGGGCCTACCAAGGATGGAGTTTCGTCGACTTCTACCCGTGTTCGTTTGAGTGCAATCGCGCACGCGAGATCGCCAGTGAAACCGGACGGCTATTCCGAGAAATCGGAAGAGGTGAGGCCGCAGAAGCCACCTACGAGTTTCTCACCGAACCCACGTACTGGTCCGGGTATCACGGCCTCGCCCACGTCAAGAACAGCTGGTGCATCGGCGAGTACAACACTGACGATTACTGGAAAGAAGAGGTCGTCCGATTCAACGGATACCACGACGAAGCCGGTGACGTCTCCTCGATCGACTTCAATAGCTGACCGATCAGTCAGGGTCGCTCCTTCCCCACTATTGCGTGGCGAAATTAATAGTATAAGATATAATTTAATATAAGAATTTATTAGGAAAGAGTACATATTGTGTGATGGCATGTCGATGCTACAAGACAGCGCGTTTGACGAGACGCACAGTGAGGATACCGACTTTGAGCCCATGGAAGCGCAGTACACTAACATCACCGACGACTAACGTCAACGACGAACCGAGATAGCCGGAATTCACTGGATTCCGTCCACAAGCTATCACATATTTTGTGTTAAGACCTGAAGGGCACTGTCTAGTTAGCGCGGTTTGAGAAGCGAGCAGGCTATGCGGTTGGTTGGAATGAAATTCGTGAACCCGCTCAGAGAGACGTTAGACACGGCTACGCTTAAATGTTGGCAGTGTGAGCGGACGGTGACGCGGCGACGCTCTCGCGGCCTCAGCAGAAACAGGAGCAGACCGTCCCGACCCACGACAACTACTACCGGCTGTCCCTGCTCATCTGTGAGACCGCCTACGACCCCCACGAGTTCTCACGGACGACCATCGAGGGCGGGGTGGCGGACCTCATCGACATGGAGGACGCACAGGCCGCGCACGAGCGGTGGCTGTTGTCCGACGTGACCACCGCGTTCAACGAATCGATGTATTGCCCGTACACTTCGTTGAAGTTCCACACGCTGCTCGTGGCGGCGCTACTCGACAACTACCGCGCCGGTCACGAGTTCGCTGACCTCCGGCCCATCGTGGACTCGGCAGGTAAGGTAATCCCGTTTCGGACCGTTCACCGCTTCGCGCTCCGCCTTGACGAGAACACGGATGGAAATCCGTCGGCCCGACTCGGGAGTCGCCCGTGGCGGTCGTGGGCGTCAGCGTGGAACCGCCTGACTGCGCACCTACTCGATACCGGACACGACAAATACAATATGACTCTCGATGCGAACTTGAGGCGAATGCAGTCCTGAAGCGCGGCGCTCCAGTACATCAAGGACTACGCTGAATGGAGGCCCGGCCGATGACGGCGATTCAGCAAGTTCTGTGGGAACTGCGGATGGACTACATCGGCCATCCGTACTGCGTGAGCGGGAACGCCATCCCACACGCCCTCGGTCAGCACCTCGATTCCGAGACGCATGGGCCGGTGTCGGCCAGTTACGGCGTCTTCGTTCCTGGTCAGTTCGGGACGTTCCCGGAGGAACACACGCAGTCGGGCATCCGCCCGTACCTCGGGAGCGGGCTCCCCAACGTGGAGGCCTACGACGACCTCTTCCTCCAGCGGGAGGCGATGCACTCGTGGCTTCCCGACACCCGCGTTCGGGACGCGCTGAACACGCACGATCTCCGCGTCCAGGGCAGCCACTAGGCTCTCGCCTCACCCGGTCTATTTGGATAATAGAGAGCTACTCTCATAAGCATTTCTATCCTTATTGGGTATTGGTCTCTCAAGAAGGGTGTGACAATAATTTGTAGCTGTTCGTCCCTACACGACTCACACAACGGTAGTCGATACGAAAAGACCTCTTCGCTGACTCTTTGATATTCTCCAGTAGGGCGAGCGCGTGGTCCGGACCTCACTTCCTTCGTATCAATTATAGATACTAAATTGACAGTCTTACACTCCTCACCGCACTCAGCACATTTGTTGGGCCCGGTTTCTGCCCGTTCTTCTTCTCTCTTAGCAGTCAGGTCGATGATTGTTTCAGCCTCCATACGTCCGTTCGGAGGTTGCTCAGTGGTTTGTCCCTCAACTCGCAGTTTCCGACCAAGTTTCGTTGTATCCGCCTCAGTAATACTCTTGACTGCTCCGACTACTTCCATACTTTCTCCATCGCTGTTCATGAGGGTCAAACCGTCTCGCTCCTCGACAATGGTTCCAGTAAATTTGTCCGTGTTCGCCTCTTCTTTCGTCGAGCCTTCATCGGTAGTGTTGGGTCCGCTCATCGTAATTGTATAATCGGGAGTCTCACTCATAAGATTTTCTATTCTATTTAGGTACTAAAGTAGGGGCGGTTCACCGGAATCCAAGGTGAATCAAGAGCAAGGATTCTCACTGCCACTCTATTCCAACTCAACGATTCTCTCACCATCGCCCAGTCAGGTCGCGAAGTAACTCCCTCAGGCTGACTCGGCTTAGTGCCGGATCGGTTTCCGACCGTAACTCCTCGGCGTGTCTCGGGCATGCAGTTATAGTCATACCAGTTGACGATTGTCGAACAGGACTTCCATCCTGGTCGCAGGCGACCATCCGTCCCTCGTCGTCAACATCAAACATCTCGCACGTCCCATTACCTCCTTCTTCGTCGTCCTCCTCCTCGGTACGGGTTTGGTTCTGGGTCATGGTTGTCTCACTCCTGCTCGTTCTCGACCGTTAGCGGTCGATTCGCTTGCTTCTGAGTCTTGAGTAATAGCTCGCCGTCACGAATCCCCGCGTGAGTCACCCGAACCGCGATGTCGTCCAGCACGTCCGCCAGCGGAATCTCATGACTCTCTTCGTGGTCGGTCTCGACGTTCGTCCGTCGGGCCAGCGTCTCACTCTCGCCCTCGACCACGACACCGCGAGCGTTCTCCCACGTCCCTTCGTCGTGGACCGTCTGACACTCCGAGCAGACTTTCGCTTCTCGCACGGGATCGTCACGATGGCCGACCGCGGTCATGACGACCGGAGAACCCATGTGGGTGTCGCCTTCGCAAGGGTCGCTTTCGTCGGGCGCGTCCTTGCCGAATCGCAGGTTAGTCCTTTCCTCGGTACTGGCGTTCTCGTCGGCGTTCTGTTCGGTTTTGCTCATGCTTGTCTCATTCCTGCTAGTTCTCGGCTTCATCAGTTACCGCTTCAACACTCTCGGCGATTATCCGGACATTGCTCTCGTCTTCGACGATTCGACCGTTCGCACGGACTCGGTCGCCGAGAGCGAGGTCTACCTCGGTTTCTTCGATAGTGATGGTTTGCTCGCCATTGTCGAGGATGAGTGGCGAGTCAGCCTGCACGACCGTCCCAACGAACGTGTCTGAGTTTGCTTGGATCTCCTGCACTTTGCTGGCGCGCTCGTCGCGAGTATCGTGCATCTCCCAGAATACCTCGAACGCCTGCCTGTAGGGCTTTGCTGGCGGGTCCGGAACCCATGAAGCGTCTCCTCGAATGGTGACGTGATAGAAGTTTTTGACTGGTTGCAGGTCGCTATATTCTCGGCCATTCCACGTCCGGTAGTAGATGGTTTCAGTGCCTGCTTGGGCGAATACGAGAACCGGCCACCGTGACGCAATCTTACAGAGGGGTTGGCCTTTCGGCAGGCAGATTAGTCCAATATCGCCGACGAACTCGTGCCGATCTTCGACACGGAGTGGAGCGGACCGGTTGATTACGACGTGATCGTCCTTCGTTGCGTTCTGGGCCTCCTCGAAGAGTGTTGGACGACGGCAGTAGAGGTCTGGGCAAGTTTCGTCCTCCATCGCAGTCGGATAACCGAAAGCCTCTCCCTAAAATATTTCTATTCTATTTAGGTACTTATTCTTAACTACTTCTGCTGCTCAAACCGACTACTTGCACGACAGACACGCTCTCGTCGGCCATCGCTCGGAGTGCTTCGAGCGCGTCGCCAATCCGATACTCGACGGGCATGGCTACACACACCCCTCCGCGCGGCCGTAATCGACGCCCGGAAGCGGCACGTCTCGCCCGTTGTACTGCTCGGGGCCTTCGAGGAACGCGTTCACGGTCTTGCGCGACCCACGCCCCTCGATCTTCTCGAATGCGAGGTCGTCAACGTGGCCGGGTTCGGGTACGTCTGAGCGAGCGCGTACGTCTACCCAGCGGGTTGAGTGGCGGTCGTCGTAGTCCATCGCGTCGGGACAGTCGGTGGTCCACGTCGCCTGCTCGGTCGCCACATCGACCGCGACGCGCCGGGCGTCCACGCGGGCAAGTTCGGTGCCGAAGTCTACGAGCGCGACGTACTCGCCGTCTCGACATTCTCGTAGTTCGGCGACCCGACCACGGCGGGTTTCGAGACGGCGCATTCCCGGCCGCGAGGCGCGATCTCGCGTCTGCCAAAGCCAGTTGCCGACCGAGAGGCGGGCAACGTTGGCCTTGTCGCCGGACACGGCGAGGAGTGTCCGCGTCGAAGCGGATGGCCCGCCGAGGCGGACCGACCACTCGTCGTACTGTGCCTCGTCGAAAAAATCGTTACCGTCAGTATGCCGAATCACGCTCATATTTAAGGAGATATTCAAGCTATTCGTGATCTCCCGTCAATTGACAAAACGGCTATCTAACGACTACGGCACTTCCCTTTCTCGCTAATCAACTGTTGAATTGGTTCCGCTGCGGAGTTGGATACTGAATCCATCACCTGATATAGAACATCTTTCTTAATGACTACTTCGTCTTCCCCGACGTACTGCGCCTCTACTTTCCGAATCTTTTCTTGTCGGTGTGACTCCCAAAATTTCTTGAGTGAATTCGACTTCACTGTCGGATTATTGCTAAGTTCCTCAAACACGACTTTTCCTGCGTAACCGTCGTATGCCGTAACACGGACAATCTGTCCTTCCCACTCAAGGGTTACTGGAGGCTGATATGGTAGTTTCTCAATTATTTCGTTACTATCTGTAGCTTCTGTCTCGGGGGTGTCACCCTGCTCTGCCATTGTATCTGAATAATAGGGAAACTACAGCTAAAAGCTTTCTATTCTAATTAGGTATGTCAGGTGCGCCGAGATTATTCCGTAATATAACCACTCCGCAACTTGGACACCTGCTATTCACGGTCACCACAGGGAAGTCCGAAAAAGACGCTCAACTATATCCAACGCTGGAGCAATGCAGTAAACCGCTACTCCGAATAAAGAGTTCATTACCTCAGAAGACACTGCCAACTCGTAGAGCGTCCCCAACTCGAACGCGACGACCTTCTTGCGTTCGCTGGGCGTCGCCTTCCTACCCGTGTACTCGTCTCCCGACTTCGCCAGTCCGGCTGCTGCAGCCGGGACGAACTCCTCGACCACGCTTACTTGTCCGATTCGAGCGCCGGGCCGTATCGCTACTAACCAATGACGCCGTCTATTGGATAGCCATCATTGGTTAGTAGGGTGCCTCAGTGGATTCCTCTCGCTCGGAAAACACTCGCGTAGTCGTAGAGAAGCAAAAGCGAACTGCATCAGCAGCTTCGCTAACCAATGAATCACCTGCCGAAACTTCATTCCATTGGTTAGCGAAAGCCACCGTCCGTCTCTACTCTTACGTTGACCGGACTAACTAGCGAAAACCAGCAGTCGAGAGAGTAGCCTCCACCCGATTTGCGCGCTACGCGTTGCTTCCGGCGTCTGGCCCGCTGTACTCTTTGACTTCGACGCCCGTCAACGCTAATCGCGTACTTTGCGAAGCCGCCACTTGCATCACGCCGAGAAACGCGGTCGCGACGGCCTCGGTTGCGCCAAGCGTTAGCGTCTCGATTTCCCCGCTGTTACAGTCGCGACAGTAGACTCGCGGAAGATTCCACTCGTCGTGCCCAGCGGTCCGTTACGCGTACACCGTGACACAATGTCCGTCGTACAACACCTGGCCACACCAACATGTCCCCTTTGCTCCGGAGAGTTCAACCTGTACTCCCGTGAGGAGTTGCTCGATGTCGGTCTCGACTCGCACGGTCTCGTCGTCGGTGTCGGCGTACGCCACTTAGCGACCCTTCAATCAGACGACGCTCTCGCCGCTGGTTTAACCGCCACACTCGGGATAGTCGGCAACGTCAGTCCATAGAGTCCTCGCGGACGTTCGAATCCGTCTCGGCGGCTGCGGTCGAGGCTTCTGTCTCGTCGCCCTGTACATCCTCATCGTGACGCATCACCATGTCGAGGACGACTGCGACAGCGGATGTTTCGAGGTCTTCGAACTCGGGGTCGTCGGTATCGGCACGCTCCCGCATCTCCTCGGGGTCGGCGTCCGGCGCGTCGTCGGCAAGGTACGCCAAGAGCGTCCGCATCGAATCCGGGAATCGGTCACGGTGCGAGTCGACAGTCTCACAGATAGCGTCCGGGTCAGCATCGATTATGTCCGGGCCGGCGACCAGCGCGTGGGCGGCGAGCAGGACACCCCCCGAGAGAACCGCCACGTAGTCGTCGCTGTCCTCCTCAATCTCGTCGCGTTGTTCCCAGAGACGAACCAACGCCGCAACCGCGTCCTGCGCCTCGTTTTCCACAATAGCAGAGAGTGCAGTCTCGTATACCTCCCAGACATCGGGAGTTTCGGGTGCAGACTGGAGAATTTCGACCAGTTGGGCGACCACATGGGTTTCGAGGTCTGCAATGTCGAGTTCGTCGCTATCAGTATCGACATCCACCCGGAGCGCGTCGAGGTCAACTGCGTCCTGTTCTCCACGGAGAAGGTCGAAGAGTGTTTGAACTGGGTCGGAGAGACGGCTACGGTGCGGGGCGACAGTCTCACGGATAGCGTCCGGGTCGGCGTCGATTACGTCCGGGCCGACGACCGGCGTGTGGGCGGCGAGCAGGACACCCCCCGAGAGAACCGCCACGTAGTCGTCGCTGTCCTCCTCAACCTCGTCGCATTGCTCCCAAACATCACCGAGTAGCGAGATAACTGTTTGAGCGTCACCGTCGCGGGCGATGAGTCTGAGGGCAGTTTCGTAGTCGTCGCGCGGTGTCCGTGTTAGTTCTGCTAGTAGGTTGCTGTAGGCGAGCGTTTCGAGGTCGGTGAGCGAGTGACTGTCGGCGTCGGAATTGATGCCCGCACGTAGTTCGTCGGGCGTCACAGCTGGCTCGCGGTCGTCGAGAACCGCTGCGACCGTCCGTACCGCCGCGGGATGGTCGTTCGTCTCGTCGGGAAGCGCGTCAAGAACGTCCGCTGCGTCCACATCGGCGTCACCGATGTCGAGTGCGAGGTGTGCAGCATAGCCGACGCCCACCCGTTCGGTGACAGTCGACGCGTCATCGCTGAGTACGTCTCGGGTACGCCAGACGCCTGCGAGACACCTCATCGCTATCGAGGGATTTCCATCACGGACGTGCTGGAGGCCAACTCGGTAGAGAGCCGTCGGCGCGTCAGCGCCAAGGTCGTTGCACGCACGAGTGGCCGCTCGGTCATGCCAATCCGCCACGGCATCTCTTGGGACTCTGCCGAGTGCCCGTGCATGGTATTCCGCCAGCGTAATCCTGCTTGCGTCTTCGAGTGTGTCTCGGCCTTGCTCGTGGATAGTATCGAGGTCGTCCGACGTGATCGAGTCGGCGTCGGCGACGACCGCGAGCGCCGTGGGGTAGACTCGTGCCAGCCACGCCCCAGACGCCCCGGCACCTGTGTCAGCGTCGTCGGTGTCGGCGTCTACGAGACTATCGGCCACCCGACTCACCACATCGTGGAAGAACTCGACGCTAGGTTCTGCCGTCATGCCGACGCGTGCTATAATGGCGCGAAACACCTCCGACTCGAAGCCGTCACGCTGTGCCGCCGACCACGTATTTTCGGCGATGTCCGCGACGAATCCACTGACTAATTCCACTCGCTGCTCGCGTGTCTCCCTGATTGGTGACTCCGCTTCGGCCGTCCGGTTGAGAACGTCGTCAACCAACCACACCAGACCATCTGGGTTTGGTTCCTGCCTCAGTCCCGCGTGTGCCGCGTCATAGATGGTGTTGAGTTCCGAGTGGGGAAGCGTCTCGACTGCGTGGTCTACGATTGTCTGCCCCCACGCGGTCGCCCCGTCGCTCTCGCCCGAGAGGACTTGTGCCACACCGAACCCGTACGTCCACGCGACGAACTCCACCTGAGCCTTGGAATGAGTGTCGCTGGCCGCCACCTCATCTACCTGTTCCGCGATATGATCCACCCACTCTGTGACCGCCTCCCCGTCCGGGTCCGCCGACTTAGTCGCAAGGAATTCTAGCGCCATCGCGTACACGTTCATCAGAAACTGCCCCGCCGAGAGATCGTGGGCGTCATCGCGGCCCGCCATCACGTTCGCTCGTTGCTCTAGTTCGTCCACCCACTCTGTGACCGCCTTCCCGTCCGGGTTCGCCTCTTTATCCACGAGCTTTTTGAGCGCCATCGCGTACACGTTTTCCAGAAACTGCCCCGCCGAGAGATCGTGGGCGTCGTTACGACCCGCCATCACGTTCGCTCGTTGCTCTAGTTCGTCCACCCACTCTGTGACCGCCTTCCCGTCCGGGTTTGCCTCTTTGTCCACGAGCTTTTTGAGCGCCATCGCGTACACGTTCACCAGAAACTGCCCCGCTGGGAGATCGTGGGCGTCATCGCGGCCCGCCATTGCTTGCGCCCGCTCTTCCAGATCGTCCACCCACTCTGTAACTGCCTCCCCGTCCGGGTTCGCCGACTTGTCCGCGAGATTTGAGAACGCCATCGCGTACACGTTCGCCAGAAACTGCCCCGCCGAGTCGTTGTGGACGTCATGGCGGCCCGCCATTGCTTGCGCCCGCTCTTCCAGATCGTCCACCCACTCTGTAACTGCCTCCCCGTCCGGGTCTACCGACTTGTCCGCGAGATTCGAGAGCGCCATCGCGTACACGTTCGCCAGAAACTGGCTGGGGTCTTCGTTGAACGCGTCGTTACACGCGGTGGCGAGTTCCGGGAGTAGTGACTGGAGTGCAGTTAACTGCTCGGGACCGATGTCTCGACTGTTCGTTAGCGCGTACGCGAGCAAGGTCTCGGTGACAGTAGTCGGGTCTGTGTCTACTCGGTCGGCTTCTATCCGGGCACTGATAAAGAATTGCGCGTTGTTTTGCTCGAAGATGGTCGCCGGAACGGGAACGTCGTGGAACAGGAGCGTCCGTATCGTGCGGACGAACAGATCGCTCCGGCGGGCGACTCCCTCGTCGTCCATGTCGTCCGAGATGGCGAGCCGGTCGTTTACACCGTCCGTAAGAAGCCATTTGACGCCGACCTTATAGATAGCGTTGGCGAGGTCGTCGGCGTCGCGTTGTCGCGCCCTCCCGTAGAGACCACCGAGACTCCGTGCGAGTCTGACAAGCGCAAACTCGGGGTTGTCCGTTGCTTCGTACCGTTGGAGATACTTGTCAAGGTCTTCTTCAATTTCACTGGGATCCTGTTGGACGTTGCCAGCAGTCGTTCGGAAGACTTCGTATTCGACGACGGCTCGGCCATAGATTATCGGTCGCGGTCGCCACGAGTCCTCCGGGTTCACGGACATGGTGGTATCCGACGGTCCGTAATCGTGCCACCCCGCGGCCGTCTCTCCGTCGTCCGCATCGTCGGTTGCGTTTTCGGCGTCAGTGATGTCACCCCCGAGGTAGCCCGCGAGCGTCTTCGCACACTTCGTGATGTTCCCCTCGAACAGGTCCCCGAGTTCACGCGTCTGAACGCCTGGCGTGACACACACCTGCTCGTATATCTCGCCAACATCGCCATGGTCGGCGTCAGCGTCGAGTACAGGCTGGACGTCGTGGTGGACGAGTTCCATCGCGGAGCCGAACGCCGACAGTTGCTCGCCTTCGGTGGCGGCGTAGCGAGCGGCGAGTTTCGCTATCTCGATGTTCCCATCAGCGAGGGCTACCACCTCGTCAACGACTGCCTCGTACTCGCCCTCGTAATCGAGAACGTCCAACGCCCATCGGGTGGTCTCGCGGACGGCGTCGGCTTTTTTGTCGAACCGCTCGAACGTAATAGTCGCCGCGTCTTCACGGGTGTCGCGCTCCGCTTGCGCGAATTTTTTCGGGGCTTTGTCGGCGAACGAGTTATGGAGTTCGTCGCGACACTCGATAACGACGGTGCCGTGGTCACACGACCAACTCTGGAGTTCGCGGAGTTGTTGCCCACTCGCTACCGTTCCGACTTCGACTTGCCGCTCGTTGTCACCGGCCGCGCCGAGACCAACCTCCGTCTGATAGTTCGCGTACAGAATCGTGTGCTTATCACTCGACTCGATCACTTGCTCGACTGTGGTCGCTTCACCGAACCGAGGAAGTCGCACTTCGTAGTTACTATCGTCGCTAAGCTCCCGGCAGGCTTTGTAGGCAGCAGTAGTCTTGCCCGACCCGTGCGGGCCGCGGAGAACCACGACATCCGTTGTGTCGTCTTCAAGTCGGTCGCGGAGTTGGTCGACTTCGTTACCGTCTTCGTCGGGCAAATACTCGACATCATCAGGGTGAACGCGCTCACCAAGCAGGACCTCCTCTTCGTTCTGGAGGCGGGTTTCGAGGTGGGCGAGACCCTCGGTCGCTTTCTCGCGGCGGCCGTAGACTTCGTCTGTGAGGTCGGCGAGTTCATCCTCAACAGTTTCGAGTCGGTCGCGGTGATCTCGAAGGTCTGCCTGCATCGTTTCAACGTCGGACTGGAGCGCGGGCAGGGTGGCGAACGCGTCGATGAACTGGCTTTCGACGTGGTCGTCGATGCTGTCGAGCGTGTCGAGCGTTCGCGGCGGAAGGCCGAGGCCGGTTTCGAGCCGGGCTTTGTCGAGGGGTGTGAGGCGGTCGTCGAGCAAGTGGTCGAAGAGGTCGTCTGCAAGATCGGCCATGTCATTGCCGGGGTTGGCACGCCACAACAGCAGGCCGAATGCGACGACGAACGGCATCGACCCGGAGAGTGCGGATACGGCAGTTGGTGCTGCGCTTTCGGCGAGGTCGGCGACTGTCTCACGGTCGATATCTGCCTCAACCGTGACTTCGCCGGACGTGATTGCCTGTGCGTACTCGGCAGCTTTCTCGCCGAGCGTTTTGAACGGCGTGGTCGCCATCGACAGGCCGGTTGCGCCAATGTATTCGCGGAGTGAGCCGGTGGGCCATCCCTGTGTGGCCGTGTCGGTGTCGGCCGTGAGCGCGAGTGCGACCGGCGGGACGAGCGTCGGGCCGTATGTCGCGTCGGCGAGGCGGCCAGCGAGCAACCCGGCGGAGTCAAGGGCGTAGTCGTACGTGAGTCGGTCGGCATACGTTTCGAGCGTGTCGGCAGACACCGACTCGTCGACACCCTCCCAGTCCTGAGGGGTATCGGACGGGTGACTGAGAACAATGAGAGTGTCAAGCGCCTCGCGGAGTACAGTGGCAAGGTCGTGGTCGGCTGTAGAAGAGGTATCAAGGGTAGAGTCGGCGTCCGTCTCACCGTTAGCGTCGGTATCAAGGTCAGTGGTACAGAGCCAGTCGAGGTCACGCGGCCGGGTGGAGAGACAGAGTTGGCTGGCGTCCGCGAGGGTGTTGTGGAA
Organism: Halorussus salinus; assembly: GCF_004765815.2. Taxonomy (NCBI): domain Archaea; kingdom Methanobacteriati; phylum Methanobacteriota; class Halobacteria; order Halobacteriales; family Haladaptataceae; genus Halorussus; species Halorussus salinus. The sequence goes on from NZ_SBIS02000012.1 coordinate 90,991, forward strand.
CTCCCGGCGGTCATCGGGGGTGGCGTGCTGGTAGGCGGTATAGAAGTCATCGACGACCACAGGTCCAGTGGATTCGTCAGCGGCTGACAGTGAGTCGACGCAAGTAAGCTCGGCCTCGTCGGCGAGATCATCGAACCGCTCGGTCTTGCCGATGTGTGGTGCGCCGACGACGACCGTCACGCCCTCCTCGCTCACCACCGTGTCAGTGTCAAGCTCCGATGGTCGCCGAGAGATAACAGGCCCAGACATCGTCCTGATATTCATCTAATGTTACGAGGGGGAAATAAGTATCGTGAAAGGTAACGCACAGAGAAGAACGTCGGTCCGAAGACATACCCATCCCTGTTCGCACATGCCGTACCCCTGTAGGTTCGTCCGACCACAAACGCTGTTGGCGGTCGAACCGCTCCCTCACCCTCTCCGTATCTACCGCTGGACACCGCTGGAGTTACTAGACGTACGAGTAAGCGTACCGTGTCACCGCCACGAGGAGCCACCGTTTGGGGTGGGCTGCATGTCGTGACGGATCCAGACCGCGGCCGAGTACGAGTGTTTGCGTGAGAGTTATCGCCCTCTCGGGGTGTGTGGGGGTCCGGCCACGCCGTTATCCGGCCACCTCGTCTGTTGCCGGAGCGTCCGACTCACCGAGCGACGGTTCGCCCGGCAGGTCGGCGTCTTCGGTCAACACGACGACGTTCTCCTTGTAACTCAAGCCGTCCGACCTGCGTTTCTTCTGGGTCGTAATCAGCCGGTGCTTGCTTAACTCGGCCATCGCGTCGAGGGTGCGCCGTGCCAATTCTTGGGCATAGTTCTTCGACACGCCTTCTTCGTTCGCACGAATCCAATCCGCGAGGTCCGAGGATTTGAGGTAGACACGCCACCCGCTACTGCCGCTCGTCCATAACTGGTATCGGCCGGGATCGTCACGCTCCCGCCACGCCTTCGCGGCTAGCTCGTCGGGCTTGCGGTTGGTAACGCTCGCGAGCATTTCATCATCGTAGCGAGCGAGGCGTTGGAGCGGTAGCAGGTCGGCCGTCGAGTGGGCGACTGCGCCACCGCGATTAAGTGCGTCTTCCTCGCCGGGCAGGCGGGCGTAGTGGTTGCCGTCGTCTTTCGTAATCCGTTCGACACGCTCACCATCCACGTCGAGAAGCTCGTCCATGATGTTCGGCTCGACGTTCTCGTACTGGAGGTGGGCGCTTTTTTCGAGTTCCCGTGATTGGAGTTCCGCGATCATCGACCGTGTGCCGTTCGCTTTCGCTTCGAGGGCGCTCAATCGCGCGTCGTGTTCGCCTTCGACTGTCTCCTCTACGGTGGCGAGTCGTGCTTCGGCCTCGCGACGCGCCTCGCGTTCGGTGGCTAGTTCGTTGCGGAGGTCCTCGACTTCGCGTTCGAGGTCGGCAATCTGTTCTCGGAGGTCGGCGGTCGCTTCCTGAATGCGTTGGTCAATGAGTTCGTCAAGCTGTTCGTCGGCCGGAGTCTGCGATTCGTCGGTGGGGGTGTCGGTGGTCATCGGTTCTCGGGAGTGATCTTGGGTGATTCGGTGGCGATACCGCTAGGCGTGCATGCGCGCGAAGAGGAGCGAACAAGGGGGCGTCTGGGCTACCCGCGTGTTCTCCCGTGTAGGCGTCGCTGTCGCGGACACGATGGGTCGGCGGGCAACTCGAACTCGGCCACGTCGATATCGAGTGAGGCAGCGTTCCGCACAAACAACTGGGTAAGGAGAATCCGGCCCTCCTCGGTGAGGTCGCAGGTGAATCCGCGGGCGTCGTCAGGGTGGTCGCTCTTCGTCAGGAACCCCTGCTCGACGAGTTCGTTGAGTCGTGGATAGAACTGGCCGCCCTCGGTGTTGGTCTGACCGAGCGCTTCCAGTTCGTCCTTGACATCCGTCCCAACCGGAGTGTCGTGCTGTTGGTTCGCGCGGTAGGTCGCCAGCAGGAGGTCGCGTTTGTAGCTCGTGAGGTTGGCCGCTGTCTCGGTGAGCGACGACGACTGACTCATCGCCGGTCACCTCCCGTGGGAGAACCCGCGGGAAGTGTGCAACCGCAGGGTTGGAGGGTGTGTTCCGTGGGACTATCGGCGGTAATGGCCCAAATTGGTGCCTTGCACGCCGGACACTCGCCATCCTCAAGCGTCGTCGTCGTACTCATCGGTCGGTCACCTCCCGGTTAGCGTCGCGGATGCGTTGACAGAACTGACACGGCGCGTACCGCTGTGCTTGGGCTTCACTGCGGGAGAGTTGCGCGAGGTCGTCGTGGTCAACCGGGCACAGCGGGTTGTCGTTCTCGTTGGTTTCGTGGTAGGCATACGACCGCTGGCCCGTCGAACGAATGACGAGAACTGTTTCGCGTTCTGGGTAGCGGTCGTTCTCGATACGTGCATCGAGATCCTCGCGCGTCGGGTCGTCCACCGTCTCCGGATCCGGACAGGTGTGACTAGAGAGTTGAATCGTTGGTGTACCGCAGTTATCGCACACATCGAACGTCTCGGGAATGGCTTCCGAGAGATCCGGGCCGACCTCCTCGATAGCGTGCGTCATTTCGAGCTACCTCCATGCAGGCCGACCGCATCCGCGCGGCGCTGTGCATGCGCTTCGAGAAGTTGTTTGCTGGCGTCGGTCGTCCCGTACTCATTCGTCCGCCCATCCTTCTCCGCTTTCTGCAGGAGGTCGCGTTCCACCAGTTTGTCGAGGTTCTGGTACAGCCGCGAATGGTTCACCTCCTCGGGGTACTCGATTTCAAGCCGCGACTTGATCGCGAGTCCCTTCGGCGGGGTGTCCTTATCGTGTTCGAGCGCACGCACCGCGTACAGCAGGTCGCGCTCGAACGCTCGCAGGTCCCCCGCGGACGGAGAGTCCGCGCTCATCGCCGGACTCCTCGCGTCGTATGGGTGGTTGCTAGACTATCGGCTGGTCGTGCGGGACATTCAAGTCCCGTCTGGGTGTAGGCACTCATGCTTCTCGCCTGAGGAGCATCACGGGCCGGTGATCCTAGCACCGGTCCGATTCTCGGATTGGCAGATTGATACCCGTGACTACTCCTTATCCAAGTGTGTAAATGCAACATACATAAAACTTGGCCAAATATCTACTCAGACTGTGGGTAGAAATATATTCAGGAAGAAATATTTTCAAAGTAATTAAAAACGGAGTTAGAGTACTCAATAACGTGCGGCTTCGCCCACCATGGATGACTGATAGTGACGAGTTGATATTAGAGTTTCTAGCCGATACTGAAATCGCACTTCCTCCGACCCCTATCCACTACAACCTCCAGAAAAACCACGAAATTTCATATTCAACTGTCCGCCGCCGAACTCAAACATTAACCGAACACGGCTTTCTAGAAATCGATAATCCTGATAAAAAGTATTATCAGATCACCGAACTCGGTCGCCAGTATCTCATGGGCAATCTCAATGCAAGTGAACTAGAAAACGAGTCTGACGAATACTGAGAAGTCATTGTTGCCACTTAGCTGGTATTGGAATGCATTTCTGATCTATCTTGTCTATCGAATTTTCGGATTTAGCCACGTACTGAATATGGAGATGATTCTCTAATTCACCATCATTCTGGACTTCTAATTTTAATGGAATGATAAGATTGGCCCAGTCTGGGGGTGAATCGATTGCATCTCGAATATTCTGATAGAAGGGATTTCTAAATCCGTACTTTCGCCGTATGTATGCGAATTTTGGAAGCGAATCATCTATCTTAATAAAGTCTTTTTGAATCTCACGAAGGAAGCTTTTATTAATGGGTAATGATAGTTCAGGCATCGAAAGTATTTCTGACGGTGCCCGATTGGGAGCGCCGATCCCACAAATATGTCCCTGCTCAATTTTTTCAAAGAGTTCCTTCTCAATTGTTGAGAGATTGAAAGTATCTTCTAAGTATTCCCGAATGCTTGCTTCGTAGTTCTCTGTTGTGAAATCTGTTGGTGAGACAACTTTCATGACTTTCCCACTAGGAGTAATTTTATGTTCCACTGGCTTAGTTTCTGGACAAAGAAATACCATCTCGTCGACATTGAGAATTGTAGAGTATCGATACATTTGGTTCCTATTTTCTAAATTACGAACTGGATTAACGCCCCCAGAATAGTACTTTGTATCAAGAATAGAGATTATATCATTATCTTTAACTAATAAATGATCTGGCCGGATATGAGTATCTATATCTGAATATGGGCTAGTTTTTTCCTCATTTCTTATTTCTATATCTGATTCATCAGTTAACTCTGATGATATTTTATCTATTTGCCTTTCTAAAACAATTTGAGAGTATTCCTGAAAAAGACTATCCATATTAATTAGATAATCCATAGTAAGATGTTTTTCCCCACCAGTCATTGGCTCACCAATCGCTGAAGATAAAATAGTTTTTGAGATTTCTATAGCTCGTTGATAATAAGCCCGCTGGGGTGGTAGCGATCCGACCGTTATTTGACTATACTCTCTAATGTCGGAAGAGCTACTAGAGATATCTCTTTCCTCTAAGTACCGGACTTTCTCCTGAACTTCGGAAAATATACTGTAGTAACCTTGATGAGGATTGTTAGGTTCGTAACGACGAAATAAAGCGAGAAGATATTTTCCAGCTAGGTGAATCAAGCTGTTAACTGGAATATTATAATTTGGTTCTTTAGTGACGAAATGTTGCTTCGGAGTTCCGGATTTATAATTCCAGATACTTCGTTTGATATCAATGCGACCGTGAGCATCGACTGCATCTACTCTTTGGCTATCAAACGTTCGTATGACTCCCTGACGAAAAATCGGTTTCAAACTCTCGATATAGTTTGCAGCAACTATGAGATAGACATCTGTCAAGTCCTTATCATCGTTGAGAAAATTCTCAATTGGGACCCCTTGGTAATTGAACGTGCGCTTATACCTGTGTACTTCCAAGAAAACATTAAATACTTCATTCCAATCAATTTTAGGTTTTATTTCTAAACTTGAGGATGGGGTAAGTGGTGTAACGCCGACATGGTCACGAGCGGTAATCTCTAATTCGCTATTCCGATTATCGATCTCGGCTTTTGCGATTAAATAATCCTTCTCGTCGTATTTCGTGCGCTTTTTCTTCCTGAATACGTTTTCCTGAACTGGATCCGGTTGGAAAGCTGCTTCCTGCAACTGTGATGCAACTAAATCAGGGTTATCTATTTGTTGTGTGTGGCTTCCGTGTTCGTCTACACTTAGGGTAGATGGGAGGTTTACACTACTCATGAATTCCGAGATGTTGTCTTGTCGTTTCCTGACGACGATTCACCACCTCGATTGCGGGAGAAAAGTCGAAATCAGACTGGCTATTAATTTCCTCATAATGGGTTTTGATTCGCTTCATATCTTCGTATGTGGAAGTATTCAATAGCCTAGGTATGATGTACGTACGATAAGCTTGACCGACTGCTTCGTACGGTCGACCTTCGTAACGCCCACCCTCACCACACGTTGAATCTAAAAAAGAAATAACATCTTTGTAATGCATTGGTCCGAATTGCTGAATTGCAGATTCAGACTCGTTATTCCTGTTATTCAGTCGGCTGTGATCTCGTTCAAAGAGATTTCGCAATTCGTCACCGTCAATCGGAATATTCGCTCCGTCTATCCAACTTTCGAATAGCTTAGTTCGGCCTGTATCTGTATAATGATCCACGTCTATCATAGCAAATCTCCGAGTGATTGCATCGTCTAATTCATTCACCGTTCGGTCGGAGATGTTCATTGTACAGATAATGTTAACATTTTGATCTAGCTGTATGGTTTGCCCATCATCGGTCTCAAAAATTGTTTGATTCGGGTTCTCTATCGCCGAATATAACGGGCCAAAGATCCGGGAGATGTCTGCACGTGTGATTTCATCAAGAATTACTGTATATGTATAGCCATCATCACAGATTTCGCGGGCCTGAGCAACTGCTTGGGTTACTGCTCCAAGACGTTTGTTGTACTGCAATCCTTCCTCATTGTTTGTCAACTCTGGTTCAATTCGTCCAAGTATATCTTCAGCTGTCCAAGATGGTGTTGCAGTATGTATTTCGTATCCGATGTTCTTGTCAAATTCATTCGCTAATTGCTTCGCAAATGTAGTTTTCCCAGTACCTGTTGGCCCATAAAGAACGAGAGGCTTCCCTGCCTGTAGCGCCCCAAAAGCATTATCTTGAACATCACGGGGGACACGAACTTCTTCCGGTGTATTATCTGCGCGGAGGTGGATCTCTTTTTTGTGTTCTGCATCACAGTCGGAGTAAAGAACTTGTCGGCGAATATCTCCCATACCGTCTTCATGATGAACATCTAATGGAGCCTGATAAGAATCGTCATCCACATATTCAACAATCTCATCGCTAGTCAGAAAATAAAGAACATCCGCTGTCGCTGCTTCTCTGGCGGCTCGTACTGCTTCGTCATAACGACGATACAGGGTTACAGCTTTATCTTTTGCATCTTGGAGAGTAGTCTGCTCTTCCTGACCCTGAGAAGAGTCCCGAGTGTGATTCATACTGGAATATTATAGTCTGCTATAATAAATGAACCGGTTAGGTAGCACTAAATATCATGCATGAATTATTATTTGTTTCCTATTTGTATTTCACTAACCAATGTGGCTAAGCGGAGCCTGTATTGCATTGGTTAGCGAAGTATCGAAAGGCGACGAATATCTGCTTGTGAACTTCGATTTCGGCGTCATCACATGGCTCCGACTAGTCTCAGACTGAACGCGTCGCGCTACTCGACGTTGGCGCAGTTGATTGCTCGATGTTTCCGGGCTTGGCCGTTTGTTCTCTCTGGTGTCTATAAGCGGACGACGCGAATAGTTTTCACTCGGTTGGTGGCTGTCTGGTGAAGATGATGTTCTTCAGGAAGTCATTTAGTTGTCCAGTTGGCGGTGATTTTGTCGTTGGGGGAGTACTGGATGGTCAGTTGGTCTTTCGACACACTGCTTGGTACTTCGTAGATCAACCAGCCGGATTCTGTTTCTCCCGATTCATAGTTCCAAGTTGCAGCATACTGGACGCCGTCTACGGGTGAGAGGAGTTCGAGATCTCCGAGGGTTACCTCGTCTTTGGCGGTGTATTGTTGGCCGTTCGCGAGGACCGTGATGTCGGTACTGGATGGGAATTCGAGGAGTTCGCTGGTCGTGTTTTTGACGGTGACTTTGACGAACGCGAATTTCTTGCCGGAGGATGCGTTCGTGGTTTCCTCAGTCCATCCGCTTCCATGGGTGTATGAGTCGCTGAAGCCGCTGAAATTGAACCCACCGATGTTGGTGGTGATTTTCGCACCGTTTGGTGTTGTATAGCCGTCTCCGAGCGACCGCGAGGCTGGCGTGAACTTGATTGATTTGTGAACTGAACCGGGGCGGAGGCGATACTGTGTGGCACCGATCTGTGCTTTTTCAATCGTCGTTGACCAAGACTTACTTGCGCCAGCCGGAAGATCCAGTGAGAATACTCCGACTTGCTCCCACTGTGTTTCTCCGGTAGTCCGACGTTCGAGCGTCCCGAAATACGTTCCCGCTGCGGACCCAGTGTTCTTGACCGTGATCCTTCCCTCTGCTTCAGCGCCGATTTCGACCTCGCTTGGGAACTCCATCTGAGCGACTTCGAACTGGGGCAGTTGCGTGGAACTGACCGTCCAGTGCGCTTCCGGTTCTGAATTCTCTCCTCCACGGTTCCAGAAGACATCAATGCCGTTCTTGAGAGTTTTCGGTGCTACCTCAACGAGAATCCAGCCAGCTTTTGACTCACCCGGTAACACAGTATCACTCGACAACGGTTGCCCGTCAATGCGGAGAGCGTCGAGGCTCACACCGACTGGGTCCAACTGGGCAATTCGCTCCCCGTTCTTCACACTAAACGAATCAGGCCCAGTATAGAGCTTACTGTCACCTGTGTTCTCAATTGATAACTGAAGGAAAGCGAAAACACGGTCGGATTCCGGCGTCAAAATCTCTCGGCCATTGCTCGTCTGATAAGCAACTGATTGACGGACCGTCGTATCACTCACCGAGATAGTCGGCCCGTTTTCGATTTCCAGAGCTTTGTCTTCCTCAAACGCCTTTGTCGTTACTGAGACCGTATGCGAAACCCCATGATCGGTGATTCTGAATTCATAGTCTCCAGCCGTCCCTATCTGGAACGGTCCAACCTCCGTCGATTTCGTTTTGGTGACCGGGATGCTCCCAATCTGGATATTCTCCTCTACGCTAAATGCTCCCTCTCCGACGGTTAGAGTATTCGTGAAATCGCCTTTCTTACCGCCGGTATTCTTCGCAGATATGGTAAGCGAGAATTCTTGACCGACCTCGGCTTCGGACGGCCCCGTAAGCTCAACCTCCTCGAAATGAGGTGGACCGGTTCGAACAGCACTACTGAACACTTGACAACCCGCAAGTGACGTGAGGCTTGCTGTTCCACCTAGCGCAAGGAATTTCCGTCTCTCCATATTCGTTGGAATAGAAAGACACTAAATAATTCTATTGAAGTAAATAAAATATAATATATTATTAGTTAATATAATTTAATAATATATAGCCACATTCCTCAAAGATAACCGACTGAGAAACTGTTGTGGATACGATGCTGAGACTAAGCTACGCTAACCAATGAAGCCCTCTGTTGGGTAGCGATCATTGGTTAGCAGTAGGCCACATTGGATTTCTCCTGCTCGGAAAACACCGGCTTAGTCGTTAAGTGGCGAAAACCCGGATTGCACCCGCAGTATCGCTAACCAATGAATCGAACACCTGATAACGTCTTCATTGGTTAGCGAGGCGCGCACCGTTTCCCGACCGTTGCCACCGAGGTCAAACACCGAGAGACACCGAACAGCGATAGAGTAGCGGTTCCGGAGTGACGACGCTATGCGTCGCTCCCCTCGTCCGGCCTGCTGTACTCCTCTACCTCGACGCCGGTCAGTACCAACTGAGCCGTCTGCGAGGAGGCCACTTGCAATACTCCGAGGAGTGCGGTGGCTACAATCTCAGTCACTCCGAGGGTGGGCGTCTCGATCTGGCCACCGTTACAGTCGTGACAGTACACCCGCGGCAGGGTCCACGTGTCATGTCCGGCGGTGCGATACGCGTAGACGGTGACACGGTGACCGTCATGCAGGTCCCGGCCGCAACAGCAACATGTCCCCTTCGCACCGTCCAGCCCGACCTGCAATCCAGTAAGCACCTGCTCGATGTCGGTCTCGACGCACAGGGTCTCGGCGTCCGATTCAACAAACGCCATCTAGCGACACCTCCAACACACCACACCTTCGCCGCTGGTCTGACCGCCGCACTCGGGACAGTCCGCAACAGCAAGCCCAAGCTCGGAGTGGCGCGCCTGTTCTTCAGCGCGCTCCATACGCTCGCACTCACGGCAGATCCGGTGAGGAGTCGCGCATCCGCATTTCCGACACCCCATACTTACTCCTCCTCCGAACGGTCCGCAGATAGTTCGCTGGCGATACGCTTTTCTTGCGCTAGTGGTAACTCGAACATGGCTTCCATCACCTTGGAAAGCCGTGGTCTCGGGTGTGCCAGCACCCGCGGACCGTTCTCCCGAGAGAGAAGAACAAGCCCGAATAGCCCCGGCTTTCCTAACTAGAATTATGCACGTGTCTAACTTAAAACTACTGGAAGCAAAAAACAAGATAGAGCGCCCATTACCCGAGAAAACGCACGTTTTACACCAGCAAAACTGTATTTAAACTGCGCTCTACATCACCGGCTCAGACTGGAGTAACTACCGTAGTCGGGGTATGTCGAGCTAACCAATGTGGGCGGCTTTTCGTTTGGCGTCATTGGTTAGCCAAGCGGATACAGCGAGAGGCGTATTTTGAAGTCGTCCAGAAGGCGTCGGCTTTCACGACCCCCCTGCTCCCAAGGAGGTCTACAACGACCCTACTCAGAACAACTCGTCAGTCACGGACGCATCCTGAACTTCCCTAACTTGGTGTACCGATGCGCTCGCGAGTACTCCTTGCCGAAGGGGAGTACTGCCAACTCGTAGAATATCCCCGACTCGAAGACCACCGTCTTGTGCGCGCCGAACGTCGCCTCCTCGTCTAAGTCGGTTTGAAAGAACTTCTGCAACCATGGGGAAGACCGATGAGGTCAAGGTAGCTATCCAGGACCAAGGGCTAGCGTCAAGCCCTTCCGGAACGTGGCGGGCATTTCACTTCACAGGTCCCCACCTCCGTGCGGGCGGCTTTTCCCGTCTGACTGGCCCGTGCGGGCATTTCAAATGATGATTTCACCAAGCGTTGTCTACAATACCGCCTTGTCGAGGAGAAATTCCACAAAGACCGCACCGCTCCGTGAGCGACATCGCGGAGTACGACAGAAAGTCGGCTGCCTCAAGATTCAAGAGGAGTTATTGGATGTGGCCTTCGGCTCGGAGCTGGTCGGCGTCTTGCTGGGTGTAGCGCCATTCCACGTTGGCTTTCTCGTCTTGCCAGTCCCAAGGTTCGACGACGACGACATCACCCGTTTCGATCCAAGTGCGGTACTTCATGCGACCGGGGATACGACCCATCCGATTCTCGCCGTCCTCGCATTGAACGCGAAGGTGGTTACCGCCATTGTGTTCGGTCACGACACCGAATAACTCGTCGTTGTTCGGCATTCGAAGATTCCGCCGGCCCGAATTTTCACTCATAATTTATAGAGGAACCTACCACGGAAAAGCCATCCGGAACAGTTGTTGGCACGGACCAGTAACTGCGTGAGGCTACATCGTCGAAGGTAGGACTACAGAATTAGGTGCAGGAGAGCCGAAACCGAAGCCCGTTTGAGGGCAGTGGTAACAGGTTCCGGTCCGGGCGAACAGCGCAGGTGGTCGGTTGGACACCAATGGGCGTCCGTTCCGCGTTGTCGGTGAGCCGCCAGTCCTACTCGTCACTCATCGTCCGTCACCTCGCTGGTGAGTATCGCCTTTAGACCGCCGCGGTCACAGTTTTAGACACTAGAATAGCCGTCGCTCGTGGTTGTTGAGCAGACGGGGTAGGTCAGACAGCGGTAACCACACGTGGAAACCACGCAGGCTGAAAGGACGCTGCCAACCGTGCCGTCTACGTATTCAATTCGGTCGTCGGTACAAAACACCTCCGATACGCAGACCGAGTCCGGGGTCGGCCGTTGGAGACCGTTCGTTCACGACGCTCCTTGGTCGCTTACTGACACTGCTGGAAGAAAAAGACCGATCCGAGTAGTAGGGAATCGTTCGGTATGGCACAGCGAGCGACGAGACGTTAATTTCTCGAGACGAGTGCAACCGTGGTACTCGCAGGCCTCGCAGGGTGTACCGAACTACAGGCTTCCCTGGTCGAGATCTCGGAACCGTCGGATCCCGACTCGCTGAGTGCATCTGCGTGTATTCTCTCAGCGTTTGAATAAGATGTAGGCTTCATCGAGAGCCAACACAAAACCGGATTTCACCACGACAGCTTACAACTCGTCAGGTCCCGACGTGTCGTCGTTGGTAGAATGGGTGTCGGAGCCACCCATCGACAAAAACTCCAGACTAACACGGACAGTCCCGTGTATAGCGCCGTAGAGACGAGGGCGACTGAGAGCGCTACGACCCACGGACTATCTATCATTTCGCCGATTCGAGCAGTGAACTGCGAAGAAGGAAAGTGGATTACTACTTCAACCCCACAAGGGTACATCTGGAACTTGATTACTCGGTCTCTCCGTCTTCTGCTGATTGAATGGCTCGAAGACGGTCCGGCCAGTCGTTTGCTTCACCCTTCGACAGCGCTTTCTCGAAGTCCCCAGCCGCTTTTTCAGCGTTTTCGCCACGGCGTTCGATAACGAGTTTGTCTTAATTTCGGGTAGTGTTTCTCCGCTTTATTTTGGCGCGAATTTTGGGTGACAAAAGTGTCCGTGACTATCGGCCGAGTAATCGGCCGAGGAAACTATTGGTGTCGGTGCCTTTATCGCTCTCTTGCACTTCGGCTGGTTGTGTGGTGTCCGTACCGGTTTCGTCTACACCATTGAGTAGTTCTTCGACGGAGTATCCAATCCATTCGGCGAATTCCTCTGGGGCACCGATATAGACGCTGGTAGAGGATTTTTCCGACATAAATCGCTTGGGCAGGCGTTTCTCATAGTCGTATACTTCGTATTCTTCACGGTCGAAATCAGCGGTGATTGCGTCGGGTTCAGACTCGAACGTGACGCGGCCACCCTGAATGTCGCGTTGCCATTTCATCCGCCCCGTGTCGTACGTTTTCTCGGCGGGTTCCTGAGCAGGGAAATATTCTGGTTGCTCTCGACCGGCCTCCTCGTAGAACTCGCGGAAAATGCGACGCACATCCTCGATTGTACCATTTCCATCTGTCCACGGCTTCTCGGTGAGCATCCGACGAGCAACGTAACTAAAGATTGGGTTCTGCCGCTCCAATACGTCCGAAAGGTCTTCTTGGGCTTCGCGGAACCCTGGATCTTCCGGATTCGAGGGGAAGGAAACATCCATGCTCAGAATCTTCATTCGATTCCGGAACTCTGATTTTGGGAGTGCGTCGTTCGTCGTGAAAATCAAGCAGGGCTGATCGACGCTGGTTGGTGTCCAGTCACCCCAATAATTCCGGATTGGGCTCCATCGCTGGATTTTCTCCTTTTCTGCGTCGATGATGGCGTATGGGAAACTTGTATCCCATTCGCGGACGCCACGAACTTCCTTGACACCAACATCGTCTGCGTCAACCCCAGAAATGACCGTATTGTCGGAGACAAGTCGAAGAATGTACTCGGTGAGCTTGTCCTTCCCAGCGTCACTTTTCCCTTCAATGTAGAGATGCTGGAGGACATTATCAAGCGTCCGTGACGGCGACGACAATGCCTCAGCGTACTGGTTAGCGAATGGAGCCCAAAACCCATAGAGGAACGCCTCATACATTTGTGCCATTACCGCAGTCTCCGATTGGGTGTGGCCGTGGTCGTCAACAGTCTTGATGTAATCCTCGATGGTTCCCAGACAATGATTCAAGACTTCGGGCGTCGGGTCTTCAGTGGCAACCAGAATAATTTCGTCGTCCTCACCGATAATAATCTGCTCAGCCTCGGGAAGAACCGACATCGTCGGGATTGAGGTCGATTCTTTCACTTGGTTGTTGTACGCGCTTAGTGGAGCAGTAATACTGTGGTCCTCGACGGTTGCACCGCGATCTCGAAGACTACTCCCGAACTCGTCAGCCGAGTCCTTATCCACCTTGCTCGTACCCATTCGAATCTTCTCGTCAGGCGCTCGAACGCGCGGCCGGTCAAGCGTATCCGTCAGGTCCGTCTCATGGTCTGATTCGACAAGCCCAACATCCGGCGACTCATCATCGTCCTCGCTTTTGTTGGAATCTTCCTCGGTTGTCGACTCATTAGATTCAACGACGGTCCGAGTGGCATTCTCGGGTTCTTCGACGAACGCAACCGTTTCATCGGCCTCCTCTGGGTCGTCGACAACAGCGGTGACTTTGTCTGCGACGTCTTTCAAGTCCTCGACGGCATCTTGGTTCAGGGCGGCTGTGTCGCTCACGTCTAGGTCGCCTGCACCGACCCAGTACTCAATCCGGTTTTCCCGCTCTTCCGGTGAATCGGCCGCCTCAAGTGCTTCGACCAATCCCTCTAACAGCGTCTGGTCGCTGTATCCCTCTCGGTACTCATCAATAAACTTCTTAAACTCCGTGTCCAGTTCTGTCCCGACTTCGGTTGTGAAGACTGAGATTTGATTTGTATGATACTCCCAAGAGTTCCGCGAGAGATTCGCAGATCCCTGTACGAGCTTTACTGTATCGTCTGGCATTACGATCCGGTAAATCTTCGAGTGGACTATCTTCCGATTCTTCAAACGAACGGTGAGACGGTTGTCTTGCCGTAGTTGCACTAGCGACCGAGCGGTTGAGACCTCATTGACCTGTTCGGCATAGTCGTTGGCATTACCAATGAGTACATCTAGTGACCCGATGTCGTAGTCGGTGAGCATCTTTACCATCAGGTCAGGAGTCTCTGCGTATGTTACAGCGTCCACATGGCGGGCTCCCTCGAAGAGGTCAAGGAAATCGTCTCGGTCTTTCACCATCGCCAAACGGTATTTGGCTGCGCCCGAACCATAGAATTCCGGCATATCCGCGAACCTGTCGAATGAGATATTTGCTTTCAATTCATCCATATCACAGGATATGAATACCTACCAATAAATCCGTCTAAAAGCGAGGCACGGTGGACGCACTTTTAGTTGCGGTGCGTCGCCCAGTTCCGCCAGCTCGAGGTCACCAAGACCGATAAAGCGATTAGAGAAGTACGATACGACCCTCTTCCGGTCGTAACTTGACGTTCGTCCCCACCGCTTCGTCAAGACCGTGAACAAGCTGTTTCGAGATGTACGCGCCGAATTGCAGATTCTCGAAGTCTTCAACTCCGTTCCGCCACGTCTGCCACGCCCACGTCCGTCGGTCCTGCTCAGATGGCTCAAGTTCCAACACTAACGCGAGCTGTCCATCGCGCGCACCGATACGGACCCCGAACTCATCACCCTCCTCCAGTTCGTACACGTCTCGATACTCGTTCGGCAACTCAAGCCGATACTCCTTCACACCAGTCGGCGACTCCTCGTGTTTGATTTTCACCAACGACTTTCGAACCTGCGAGACACCGTCGAGGAGGTCTGTCGATTCGCTCGTCGATGGCTCTACGGCTGGCCATGTCGAGACGCGGAACGAGTGGTCGTCAATCTGCTCGAAGATGGTTGCGACGTGGCTATCGTCGGCGAACGAACGCATGTTCAATGCCTGCGCGATGTGGCTCGGCCATCGCATCTTCGTCTGCTGGTACTGCTTGAACGTCCGTTCGTTCGACCGCTCGCCCGACACATCCGGTCCGACATCGACTCGAAACGTGACTTGGGTTCCATCCAATTCGGGCGTGATGCGGTAGGGTTGCTGGTGAGCGAGATGATAGTCCTCGACGACTTCCGAGGGTAGCGACACTTCGACTTGGCCGTCTGAGGTGTGACGGAGTTTCCGGTCCTCGCTATATTCTTTTGGGGTACTCATTGGTCCTTACTAGCGGGTTGAGATACCAATATATAAATGTTTCTATCGTATTTAGGTACTCGGTTCTGCTCAGCCTAGTCTATGCTCTGGTCCAGCATATCAATACCTTTTCATGGCCATAAATATGTAGAAAATGTATGAGTGAAGATAATACCGAGCCGGATATCTGGGTGCTTCGAAGTGGATACTACGAGTGCTGGCCGAGTTGGAGTGACGAAAATGTTGTGTCAGTTGGGTGGCCAATTGGATGCCTTCGCGATCTCCACGAGGAAGCCGACACTACCAGTGAGTCGAAGTCGAAAATTAAAGAAAAGCTAGATGAAAAGCACGATATGGACAAGCACGCTCGGAATTCTGCTGCAGGAACGATTCGAACTGTTGCCGGTATCCGGGGGTCAGACCGAAACTTCCAGCAGGGTGACTACGTGATTATTCTCGGAAAGCCCATTCGCGGTGAATCAGTCATCCATGGCGTCGCTGAACTTAAGAAGTACCGATACGACGGTGACAAAACAGATGTTAAAGAAGACGCTCATCCCTACGTCTGGGATGTAAACTTCTGCGCGAAAGGATCGGTGTACCGCAGCGATCTCGAAGAGGAATTTGACGGTAGCGTTCCAAAATCTCGTCAGACACTCATCCGAAAAACAGAGCTAGGCCAAGAGTTTATATCGGCAATCAAGGACGCAATCGACAACTGCGATACGGTCGATATTACTGACGAACACTTCACGCATAGCTCTATCGACGAAGCTGATCTTCAGCGATATATTTCCGAACACCAAAATAAACTGGATAGCCGACTCGACCAGAATACACTTTCGAGAGAAGTCTCTGTCGGTGATGATGCACGGATTGATTTTCGCGGAAAAACCCCACAGGATGACCTCTTCCTCGTTGAAGTGAAAGCCGAAACAGCGTCGACCAAGGCTGTTGATCAATTAGATCACTATAAAAATAAAGCAGACTCAAACCGACCCGACTCCACCCAAATCATCTCGATGTTAGTGGCACCTGACTTCAACGAAGCCGCCCTCAAAAAAGCCGCTCAAAAAAATTTCCTAACACGGCAAGTCCACTTGGAGGCACGATTTGAGGACGTTGACCGTGACGTACCAACAACCGAACCATCCGCATAGACTCTCCCCAGACACAGAACAGTCTTCACGAACCCAACCAACCGCGTCCTGTATCGCGGCCTCGTGGTGAATTCGTTGATGCGCCGTCAACGACTATAACAACACACGACATTACTTATCAGCAATTAGCCGCGGGGGAGCCACGACGACCTCCTCGCCTTACCACATGAGTCGCTCAATCTGGCATGGTTCGTTTTTCGTCGTCAGATAGGGTCTTAGCGCGTTGTGCTGAGCTATCTATAGAGATCTCCTTTTAAGCATTCCCGCACGGATTCTGTTACTCATCACCTCGTGGCTGACCGTTCGAGTATGCGGGACGGTACAACCGAGGAGCGTCTGTAACGTTCCTGTCGGTGCGGTTTGTTGGCGAACACTTTTCTTTCGGACATGTGTATCGAGGGGTCATGAGTCGAGATATCCGGCGAGAGATCAGTCTGGTGCAGTACGACGACCGGCAATGGTCGGCGACCGACGATATCCTTGAGGTCACCGTCCACGGAGAGACGAAGGAAGGAGTTCTTGAACAGTTGGACGCCGAAATCAAGCCCTCCGTCGACACCGACTTAGCTGAGCAGACGGAGGAGGATCTCGAAAAAGCCGTGTCGGATATTCTCTCGAATACCGAAGATAAAGAGTGCATAAAAGAGGCCATTGACTCCGCCTTAGAGGACCTCGACGAGCGCGAGTCAGACGACGATCCGGAGTTCACAATTTGACATCCTCCTCCGACTTTAGCCGGAGGACTCACGTCAGTTTCCATGATACAGATATCGCTGACTCTCCGAGAGTCAGCCGTGAGGAGCGTTCAGAGTTCGCCTCGCTCCTTCAACTCCGCAATTCGTCCGGCCATCTTCTCGGTCGCTCGCATCGCCGACGCCGCGGTCTTGACGACCCAATTAGTCGTCGCTCCGGTAGGCGTCGCCACCGCGCTTCTTGATCATCAAAACCCACAGAACCTTCTCGTTTCGACTCAGCCGACACCCGACGCGAAACGGCCCGACCCGGAGCTTCTGGTGTGGAACGCCAGCTAGCGGTTCGAGGTAGTCGTCGGGTTCTCGCCACTGGTCCTCGACTACTTCGTCCAACTTCGAGACGATGCGCTCGCGGGCGTAGTCGTCGAGGCCGTCGAAGGTCCGTTCCGCGCTGTCGGTGAGCCGCCAGTCCCACTCGTCACTCATCGTCCGTCGCACCGTCGCCGAGGTCGTACTCGTCCTTCACCTCGTCGCTGGAACTGGTCCGCCCTTCTTGGATGTCCACCTCGCTGGCGAGCATCGCTTTCAGGTCGGCGCGGTCGAAGTCGGGATGCTTCACCGCGTCGCGCAGCACGTCTCGAATGAACTCGCTCCGGCTGTTGTAGCCCAGTTCCTTCCACGTCCCGTCCACGTCGGCGAGAAACGTCTCGGTCATCCGGATATTCACAGTCGTCTTCTCGGGAGGAGTATCGGCTTCGGACATGGCTGTGTGTTGAATTTGTGTAGCAATAACGGTTACGCCGAGTGAAGCGTTCACTCTCCTCCGACCGTTGACCTCCTCCTGCGCCTGAAGACGGAGGTATGCGCTATCGGTCTGTATCACGCTAACCAATGAAGTCGATTTAAATTCCTCCGCATTGGTTAGTAATCGCCGTCGTCGTCCCGCCCTCTTCACGTGATCCCAAACGGCGACCACTCCTACTCCCTCTAAACTTCCGATACTTCACACCGACCAAACACGAACCCCGCGCCTACCCCACACAAATGACACTCTCGACCACAGCACGATGCACCACTACCATCCTCATCGGGAGTATTTCACCCGGCCACAAACGCTGTTGGCGGTAGAACCTCCACTTCACCCGCTCCGTCTCTACCGCTGGACACCGCTGGAAATACTATACGTACAGGTAAACGAACGGCGTCACCGCCACGAGGAGCCACTCTAAGGGGTGGGCTACACGTCGTGACGGATCCAAACCGTGGCCGAGTACGGGTGGTTGGGTGAGAGGTGTGTCCCTCTCGGGGCTTCTTTTGGTCCGGCCACTCCGTTATCCGGCCACCTCGTCTGTGTCCGGACCGTCAGTTCCACCAAGCGATGGCTCACCCGGAAGGTCGGCGTCTTTGGTTAACACCACGACGTTCTCCTTGTATGTCAGGCCGTCCGCGGTGCGTTTCTTCTGGGTGGTGATGAGTCGATGCTTGCTGAGTTCCCGCATCGCGTCGAGCGTCCGCCGGGCGAGTTCTTGGGCGTAGTTCTTCGACACGCCTTCCTCGTGACGCATAATCCAATCCGCGAGGTCCGAGGATTTGCAGTAGACGCGCCACCCGCTGCTCCCGCTAGTCCACAACTGGTAGCGGCCGGGATCGTCGCGTTTCCGCCACGCCTTCGCGGCTAATTCGTCCGGCTTGCGATTGGTGACGCTCGCGAGCATCTCATCGTCGTAGCGAGCGAGGCGTTGGAGTGGGAGGAGATCCGCGGTTGAATGTGCGACTGCGCCCCCGCGGTCGAGCGCATCCTCTTCACCGGGCAGGCGGGCATACTGGTTGCCGTCGTCTTTGGTGATGCGTTCGACGCGCTCGCCGTCCACATCCAGAAGTTCGTCCATGATGTTCGGTTCGACGTTCTCGTACCGGAGGTGGGCGCTCTTCTCTAGCTCGCGGGACTGGAGTTCCGCGATCATTGATCGAGTGCCGTTCGCTTTCGCTTCGAGCGCGCTGAGTCGTGCGTCGTGTTCGCCGTCGAGTGTCTCTTCTATGTCTGCGAGTCGTGCTTCGGCCTCGCGACGGGCCTCGCGTTCGGTGGCTAGTTCGTTGCGGAGGTCCTCGACTTCGGCTTGGAGATCGATGATCTGTTCGTGGAGGTCCGCGGTTGCTTGCTGGATTCGCTGTTCGACAAGTTCGTCAAGCTGTTGGGGGAGTCCGTCGTCGGTGGGAGTGTCGGTTGTCATAGATTCTCTGGGGGTGTCGGCAGGGATGGTTGCGTGGCGATACCGTCTGCTAGACGTGCGTGGGCGCGAGTGGGACGACTAAGAGCGAGTTTATGCTACCCGCGTGTTCTCCCGTGCAGGTATTGAGTCAGCGGACTCGCAGGGAGTTCCGCCTCGGGAACGTCGATATCGAGCGACGTAGCACTCCGCACAAACAACTGCGTCAGAAGACTTCGGCCCTCCTCGGTGAGGTCGCAGGTGAATCCCCGCGCGTCGTCCGGGTGATCGCTCTTGGCGACGAAGCCGCGTTCGACTAACTCATTCAGTCGCGGATAGAACTGGCCGCCCTCGGTATTCGTCTGACCGAGCGCTTCCAGTTCGTCCATGACATCCGTCCCAACCGGAGTGTCGTTCGCTTGGTTCGCGCGGTAGGTCGCCAGCAAGAGATCGCGTTTATAGCTCGTGAGATCGGCCGCCGTCGTCGCGATTGAGCGAGACGGCTTCATCGACTCTCACCTCCCGTGCGAGCAGTAGGTCCGCCGGGGAGTGTGCAACCACAGGGTTGGACCGTATGCTGGCTCGGGCTATCGGCAGTGATCGCGGCAATCTTCGAATTACAACACGGACACTCACCATCTTCCAGCGTCGTCGTGGTACTCATTGGCTGGTCACCTCCTCGTTCGCACGGCGAATCCGCTGACAAAACTGACAGGGTGCGTACCGCTGTGCTTGGGCTTCGCGACGGGCGAGTTGCGTGAGGTCGTCGTGGTCAACCGGGCACAGCGGGTCGTCGTTCTCGTCGGTTTCGTGGTAGGCATACGACCGCTGGCCCGTCGAACGAATGACCAGAACTGTTTCGTGTTCTGGGTAGCGGTCGTTCTTGATACGTATGTCGAGGTCCTCGCGCGTCGGGTCGTCCACCGTCTCCGGATCCGGACAGGTGTGCGACGAGAGTTGAATCGTTGGTGTCCCACAGTTGTCGCACACATCGAACGTCTCGGGAATCGCCTCAGTGAGATCCGGGCCGACCTCCTCGATAGCGTGGGTCATTTCGAGCTACCTCCATGCAGGCCGACCGCATCCGCGCGGCGCTTGGCATGTTCGATGAGGGGTTGCTCGGCAGTGTCGGTCGTCGCGTACTCGTTCGTGCGGCCATCCCTCTCGGCCTTCTCTAACAGACCGCATTCCACGAGTTGATCGAGATTCTGATAGAGGCGAGAATGATTGATATCATCGCCATACTGTTCATCGAGGTAGGCCTTGATGGCGAGACCTTTCGGCGGGGTGTCATTGTCGCGTTCCAGCGCGCGCACCGCGTACAGCAAGTCGCGCTCGAACGCTCGGAGGGTTCCGACCGATGTGAGAGTGTCAGCACTCATGCCCCGACACCTCCCGTCGAGTGGGTGATTGCTAGACTATCCGCTGGTCGTGCGGGAGTTTCAAGTCCCGCCGTCGTGTTTGCGTACATGCTTCCGTAGGCTGGATACGGGAGCGTCTCGCGGACCCGGTGGCCCAAACACCGGTCCGCTTGCTTTCTGTGATGGACCCATCGAGGAGTGACGGGTCCGCGTATCGTTCCCGTTAGAGAACATGTGCGAACACAGGGTACATAAATCTTCACATCAATTGTTGTGTCGTTCCTCAACAATCGTTGTGCAAGACTAGACATATCGACGCCGGTAAAAATGAGCGATTGGTGGTCCTCATCATGCGCAGACCCGGCGATTGGATGCAACTCCCCACCGACGAGCGCATTCTGGAAACGCTCGAATCGTCGGGTCTGATTCTCTCCCCCGCCGTTATCGCCAAGAACATCGACAGAAGCCGTCACGAAGTGAATCGGCGATTGACGGCTCTCGTGGACTACGGCCTTGTTGAGCGCGAAGAGAGAGGCTACTACATTATCAGCGAAACAGGCCAGCAGTATCTCGCGGGAGAGTTCGACGCGAGTACGCTCGACGAAGACGAGAAGTAGCCTGATGTCCAGCACGTCCGTCCATCGGTGAACTCGACTGTTACTCGTGTTTTTGATCGGCTTTGTCGCCGCGAGCGTCGAGTTCGTTATCTGGGTGACCTCGCTGGTGTAGCGCGCTCGCTTGACCGCCGTGTACTCGCGTTCAAAACGAGATTTGATGCCGAGACCCCTCGGCGAGTTCTCACTGTCACGTTCGAGCGCCCGGACCGCGTAGAGGAGATCACGCTCGAACGCTCGAAGATTCTCGACCGACACGGAAGTGTCGGCGCTCATCGCTGGACACCTCGCGTCGTGTGGGCGATTGCTAGACTATCCGCTGGTCGTGCGGGACATTCAAGTCCCGTCTGAGTATAGGCGAACATGCGGTTCGTTTCTCCTAACGACCGCATGGTGGGCGCGTGGGCCAACACGCGTCCATTTCTGCTGGACGAATCACCCACCAGCGGCCGTTGGTATAGGTTTGCTAATCATGGATACATAAATGTAACCCTATACAGACTCAATCTAAGTCCATATAGGCTATACTTATCACTAGTCGGAGATATTAAACGCGCGCATATAAAATTCCGGGACATGCGACCTCGCCCCTCGTGGGCTGGCAAATATGACGACCCAATCTTGGAGTTCCTAGCCGATACTAATGCCGCCCTCCCTCCTGCAGTCGTGGCATTCAATCTTGAATGGCAGAACATCGTTTCGCCCGCCTACTCAACAGTAAAGAGACGAATGCGCAAACTCACAACTCACGGCCTCCTCGAAAAAGTTGACCAAGAAGCCGGATACTATGCTATCACCGACAAGGGCCGAGCGTATCTCGCAGGCGATCTTGACGCCGAAGCACTGGAAAACGACGAGGAGTAGTGTGATGAGTGGTTCGTCAGTCCATCGTTGGATGCGACTGTTGCTCGTGTTTCTCGTCGGGTTCGTTGCCGCGAGCGTCGGGTTCGTTATCTGGATGACCTCGCTGGTGTAGCGCAACCTCCTCGGTCATCGTATGAGGTCGTGACATGCGGCCACGGACGGCGAGGGCGTCCGCCAGCCTCAGATTCAATTCCGTTGTGGGTTTTCTGGCTTCTACGACACGGCAGAGTTGGACCCAAACCACGCGACGAGCGATGTTTCAATCCCGATGTGGGTTTTCTGGGTTCTGCGACAGCGCGGTGAACGTGCTGGCGGCCAAACCGAGTATCGAGTTTCAATCCCGTCGTGGGTTTTCTGGGTTCTGCGACCCGGGAGTTGCGCGCAAGTCAACCTCGGCACCACGTTTCAATCCCGTCGTGGGTTTTCTGGGTTCTGCGACCTCACCGACCATCCGTCAATCAGTTCGGGCCTCGAAACGTTTCAATCCCGTCGTGGGTTTTCTGGGTTCTGCGACCCCGCGCTATCCCGCCCCGCCGAGAACGGTCGCCCCGTTTCAATCCCGTCGTGGGTTTTCTGGGTTCTGCGACTCCGCGTCGTCTACCTCCTCGCGGTCCCGCAACAGTGTTTCAATCCCGTCGTGGGTTTTCTGGGTTCTGCGACATGGCGCGACCTCACCGCCGGGCGGCGAAACGTCCTGTTTCAATCCCGTCGTGGGTTTTCTGGGTTCTGCGACGCCTCCCGAGTGGTCGGCAGTCTCGTCGTCCGATTGTTTCAATCCCGTCGTGGGTTTTCTGGGTTCTGCGACCCGTGCTGCCCAGCAGGACGGCTACCTGCGGAAAGGGTTTCAATCCCGTCGTGGGTTTTCTGGGTTCTGCGACTCGCTCGTCACCTTCTCGATTTCCATCTCGGCGTACGGTTTCAATCCCGTCGTGGGTTTTCTGGGTTCTGCGACAGAACTCCACAGTTGATGTCGAGGTTCTCCTCGAGCCGTTTCAATCCCGTCGTGGGTTTTCTGGGTTCTGCGACCGACCGCCCGGACGACCCACAGGAGCGTGTCGCCGTTTCAATCCCGTCGTGGGTTTTCTGGGTTCTGCGACCGGACGGTGCCCTCAACGATTTCGCGGTCCGGGTCGTTTCAATCCCGTCGTGGGTTTTCTGGGTTCTGCGACAGGTAAAAACACAGGTGATGCTCAGACTCCGAGAAAGTTTCAATCCCGTCGTGGGTTTTCTGGGTTCTGCGACAGGGGGTGAATATCGGGCCACAGGCCTCATAATGCTTTCTCTTGTCGCGAAACAGTGGCTGTGTTTCGTGGACCCCTGCTGTACGGACACTTAATAAAGGTCCACGAAGATGACCTTAGACGACGTTCGATTGTTCGTCAGGTGGCTCGGATCCAAGGTCAGTCGTTTCGTCTATACATGCCGAACACAGTCGATAGATGCGAATACGGTCGCCGTCACTCGGTTCAAGATGTCCTTCGAGTTCGTCCTCTAATTCGACTCGCTCGGCCTTCGAGACGTCAACCTCGAAGACGCTATACTGTTGCCACGCGCCGTAGCGTTGAAGCGTGCGATAGACACGACGGCGGTTCGCGTCCGAGGAGATGTCGTACGCAATTGCGAGTCGCATCAGTGTGTGACCTCCAGTGCGTGGTAGTCGTCGAGTTCACCGGTGATTGCTTTCCGAAGGAGAATTGCTTGCTGGCGGACTGCCTTTCGACGCGTCACCTCGTACTCGAAGTAGGGATGGGTCAGCTTCTCGGTCATGTACTCGTCGAACTTCGAGAGGTACGTCTGAAACGAGTCGTCTTGGAGGTGATTGTCCTGCGTGAACTCGTCGTGGGTGATCGTACCCCGGTTGACGAGTCGCGTGACGAACGAATCACAAAATAGCGGCCGGAACTCCTCTTGGAGGTCAAGTGCTAGCGACGGTCGCCCGTGACGGTCTGCGTGTAGGACACCGAGGAAGGGGTCGAGATTGTACTGTCGAAGCGCGCTCAACACTTCGTTTTTCATCATCACGTACGTGAGCGAGAGCAACGAATTGATGTGGTCTTCTGGTGGTCGTTTCGTCCGAGTCTCGAACGTCCAGCCGTCGACGAGTGCTTCGTCGAGTAACCCGAAGTACCGCTCCGCGGCCTCTCCTTCTGCACCACGGAGTTCGTCTTTCGAGTCTGCTTCCGACGCACGAAGGCGTAAATCTTCGAGGAGTTCCGTTCCGGTTACGCCTTTGCGCCCGAGGAGCGTTCGAGCATTTCGAATCTTCGCCGCGATCATCGCCCGTGCGATAGCTAGCTCCTCTTCGTCCGTGAGTGCGTACTGGGCGCGGCGGACCGCCGCGATGGTGTTTTTCTCGGGGACGAAACTGCCTCGGTACTGGCCTCGCTCAGTGAAGTAATTCAGAACGATACCGTGTTCGTTCGCGCGACGAACGAACGGTGTCGAGAAGTTCACACCGCCGAACACGTTGAGGGTGTCGAGTTTTTCTGCCGGGAACGATGCCAGCTCGCCGTCGTCTCCATCGACATCGTATACGGTTATCCGGCCTTGGTCGGTTCGCACCTGCGTTCCCTGCGTCGTGACGTACACGACCGAATCGTCAAACAGTCCTTCGCTCGCTTTCATAATTCGTCCTCCCAGCCAGTTCCGGCGACTCGCTCGGGTTCGAGTTTCGCAGTCTCGGCGGGCATGCAGTACTCGCGCACCGAACATGCTTCGCACTTGGTCGGATTATCGGTGAACGGTGGCACCGAATCAAGGCTCATCGACTGAATCGCTTCGACCGTCTCACGGACCGCTTCTCGGTGGTCCTCGGTTATTGGAACATGCATGCGTTGGTCAGTTTCGTACAGATAAATCGCTCCTTCTCGCACCTGTTCCTCGATGTGTTCTTCGAGTAACATGCAGTAGCCTGCCAGCTGAAGTTCGTCGCTTTTGTAGTAGTCCCCGCTCTCGGCTCGCTTTCGTTCGACGGGAACTGTTCGAGCGCCTTCGAGGTCGAGGACGTCGATCTTCCCTTTCAGGCCGTGCGTTTCGGATTCAAGATAGAGTTCGTTTAACCAGTCGCCACGCGACGACTGGTTTTCGTGAGTGGTCTTTCCCTCAACGCGCTCGTAGCTTCGACCTTGCGTGTCGTAGAAATGCAAATACCAGTATCGCCGCGGACAATACGCGTACTGATTCAGGTCGGAGACGTTGACGAGTTCGTCGGTCATACCTGACGGCGTTCGACGTCGATAGTCGGCGGGCCGGACCCCTCGTCGTCGACTGTAATCTCGTGGGTTGTCGTGGTGAGCGTCTCGGGAACGATTGCGTCGGTAATCCGAACGATGTCGAAGAACCGATGCAGGAGCTTTGGAGAGACGTCGAGCTTGTCCCGCTGTTCGACCCGGTCGATTTCTCGGTGAATCTTCTCCTGTAGCGTCGCCTCAATCTCCGATGTCGGTTCGTGATAGGGCGTCGGCTCCGTCTCGTAGCCCGGCAGCCGGGCAGTCACCACAGCAGGCGACGCCTCGTCTCTCGGCTCAACTGCGAGTACGTTCCCTTCACGGACCTGTTCGATGTCGTAATACCGCAACGTTCGACTGATATCGTACGTCGTCACCCCGACCCGGTCGCCACGCGGATACTCGATCTGTGCGTTGAGTGACCGACCACGGAGACCACGAAATGCCTTGAAACACTGTTCGGTGAAGTTGAGAAGTTTCGCTTCGGGACTTGACCGCTGATAGCCGCCGAGCGAACCGACATCTTCGAGTTCGCGCTGCACATCGTCGATGAATCCTCGCCAGCGACCGTACTGTTCTACGTCCGTGGCAAGGTCGGCGTAAATTTCGGGATTGAATCCACTGTATCTGTCTTCCCGGACTGCGATTCCGTAAGCACCGCGAAACCCAACGAGGTCGGCGAGCGCAGTCTGCGACGTGTCTTCGTCCTGCAATCCCTCGTACACTTGTTTTACGAAAGTAGGGAAATCAACATCGTCACCCCACGGTCCCTGACCGAGTCCGTACACATGGACCGACGCTTCGGAGACTCGGCCAGCCCGACCGAACCGCTGAACGAACGCGCTCGGTCGTGTCGGATTCTCCATCACCAGCGTCGTCACGTCGTAGTCCAGTCCGACTTCACCCTTACTCGTCGTATTCAAGATGTAGAAGGTCTCATCGTCGAGGTCAACCTCCTCGTCGTTCGTGTCGAAACCGTTGTCTTTCTCGGCGTGTTCGAAGACGTCCGGATACTCTCTTGCGAGAAAGTCGTGGAAATCGTTGCTATCCTTCGCACTGTTGAACGTCAAGACGACTTGCGGTTCGTCATACGCTGCAACTGAGTCGAGTTCTGCCTGTAGTAGTTCCGCGACTGCCTCGCGATCATCTACGATCCGCCGGTCTTCGTGGCGGGTAACGTCGATAGACTGTCGGAACTGGTCGCCCGACTCGACGTATTCGGCTTCGATATCGTGAACGTCAAGCCGGAGTTGCGTCCGAACGAACTCCACGAAGTCCTCGTCCGGCGTCGCAGAAGCGAGTAAAACCTTCGGGCTTGCACTCCGCTCCGCGATGATCTTCGTCTGAAGGAGGAGACCGCCTGCGGCGAGTGGGTCGTAGAAGTGGAACTCGTCGTAGACGATGGCGTTGAATCCGTTGAAAAATTCTATTGCGTGGTCACCACGATAGAGGTCTTGGATTGTCGCCTGCAGGATGTCCGGGTTAGTAAGAACGACTTCGTGGTCGTTCACGTACGTGTTCAGATACGCCAAGAGATTCTCGGTCCGTTCGTGGCCGTGTCCGTCGAGCGTTGTGCCGTTTAATACAGCCGCGTTGACGCCCGCTGTATCGAACCGGTCGCGTTGCTGTCGCAGGAGTGCGTTCGTTGGATACACTAACAGCGTCAGGTCTTCTGTCTCGATGAGTTCGTGGAACGTGGCGGTCTTTCCGGCTCCGGTAGGGGCACGGAGTGCAGCGACCGGTGCCTCGCCTTCGTGAACCCACTCGACAACGCGATTCTGGAACGCGCGCGCATGGTCGAAATCGCCGTCAGCCAAGCCGTATTTCGGAGATTCCGTCGCCAGCGACGCACCAGAAACAGTGAATTGGTCCATCAAACGACCTCCGGAACGAGATGCTCGCTCACGAATTGAGGATCTACGCCGACGAAATGCTGGAGTCGTGGATCGTTTCCGCGACGGAACGACTCACTCTCCTCCATCAGTCGAGTGAGTGTCGTGTCGTCGACCTCGTACACCTCCGAGAGGAGGTACTTGTTCAGGACGATGGTATCCTGTTGGCACCGTCGTGCCCGGAACTCGCCTGTCTGTTTGATTCCCATTCGGAAGAACGGACGTTCCGGGATATTCTGTTCACTCCAGATCGTGAACTCGAACGTCGAGCCGGGAGCGATACCGATGTAGTTCCGAATCGTTTGGTAGGCCGCTCCGGAGTCTTCGAGAATCGACGGGACGGACTTGTCACCGGTGATCTGTCCTGCGAGGTCCGAGTCGTTCGTCGTGAAGTTCCGTTCGGACCGATAGTCGGTACTCCGAAAGGTTCGCTCGTCGGTTTCGACGGCAATCGGCCGCATGTCCGAGACGAAAAACGGCGCGTCCGCTAAGTGCGAGTAGTCCGGACTCGTCGCCTGCTCGCCGAACTCGGCGTACCGTTTCTCCATGTCGAAGTAACGGTAGCCGATGGCGTGCATGAGCGCCGTCGCGGACAGCGTCGGCTGTGTCCGAATCGCACGCCCCTCTGAGCTAGAGTAGAAGAGGGGTGTGTACAGCGTCGCCTCGAACGTCCGTTCAATCATCGTCGAGGTTGAAGCTCTCCCGTGCGTCGTCCATCAACTCGGTGAACTCCGCTCGAAGCGTCTCGTCGGCGTCGTCCGTCTCGCGGGCGGCAACGGCCTGTAGCTCCTCAAACCACTCCGGCGGTTCCTCACCGGCTTCGAAGTGACCGTACACGTCCCAGTCTGCCCGCCGGACTTCCTCGATGTAGTCGCTGAGACTCTCCGTGAGGCCACGGTCCTCCTTGCGGTACTCCAAGAGGAGTTCGCCGGTCGAGAGGGATGTGTCGTGGTCGCCGAGGATGACGCCCAAAATCTCGTTGCGGACGTTCCGTCCAGTTCGAGTCTCACGAGCGCCGTACTTTCCGGTGTTGAGGATGTTGTGGAGGACGTACAGCAACATCGGTCCGGTCGCCGCCTCCAGTGTGACGAAATGAAGGAGGTCGTTGCCCGGTTGGACTTTCACGAAGTCGAACAGGGCTTGGGACTGGTCGCCTTCGTCGTCCTGCATGGTCCCTGTCTCGTAGACCGCGTTTCGCGTTTCCTTGTTCATCAGGTCGTACTCGTCAGTCGTGTAGGTGTACCCTTCCACGACGCGGGACTTGATAGCGAAATCTTGATCGCCAGTTCCAGCCAGTCCGTAGGTGAGCGTCCCGACGTTCAGCGCCGTGTCGAGTTCGTTCGGCTCGTTGTACGTGTACTCGTCGTCAATGAGCGACCCGTCGTCGTCGAGTCGCCGGAGCAAGTCGAGTCCGGTGAGCCGTTCCTTGCTGGTGAACTTCTCGCCGTTCACCTGTGCGTGGAGTTTGTCACCGAACTCTTGGGTCTCAGCACGGTCGTGGTTCGAGTTCCGGAACAGCGTCGGTTCCGTGATGTCTCGCTTCACCACGAGCGTGACGGTCGGCTTTCGCGTTCGGTAGATGCTGTGCGATTCGACGAGTCCTTTATCGGGGTAATTGAGTGTCATTGTCGGTCTTGGAGTGCTTGGTCGTAAGCGTAGTAGTACGAGTTCACGAGCGCGTCTTCCCAGTCGGAGAGTTTCTTCAGGTCGTAGAGATCGTTTTCAACGAGGTACATCCGAATCGCCTCAACGAAGGCCTCGGCTTCACCGACCTCAACGTATCCAGCATAATCTTCGCGGTCGGCGACGGCGTACACTTGACTCTCGACGTACTCGACCAGTTCGTCGTCGTCCATCTGTTGATTCTTTCCACTGAGGAAGGCGTCAAGCGCCTCGCGGAACACTTTCGTCTTCTTGTACTTGCTGTTGTACTGTTGGCCGAACAGATCGATACCTCGCTCGGCAACGGTTTTCATGTCCATGAGTGCATCTTCGTGGTAGTTCTCGAAGTACTCCCGGAGGTCCGAAAGCCGGGTTGCGTTTTCGTGGTTGACGACTGCGAAGTCAGCGATACTATGGAACGTGTCACGGTCAAGGTGGATGTACGGGTTCGAAAGGTCCGCGTCCCGCCCAACCATCGCCATGATTTTGAACAACTGGAGCGCGCGACGGAAGTGAGAATCCGTTCGCCCGTCCGTCACGAAGTCCGGAAGCGGACCAAACCGCTCGACTTCATCCAGCCCGAGGAGTTCTTGCGGTCGGGTGGCCTCCTCGTCCGTGAAGACCGCGTCCGCGCTCTCGAAGCGCGTGAACGGCCGTCCCACGACCACCTTCATCCCGGTTTCTTGGGCGGTCTGCATCACCTGCCGGATGACTGCCATCCGGTGGTTTTCGTCCATGACGTACACTGGCTGGAGGAAGTACTGCGGTCCGAAAAGATTCACCTCCAGTTCCATATCGTCCATCTCGTCGGCGTCGCCCTGCACGACGTTCCCGACTCGTCGGCTCCGAACTCGAACGTCTCCGAGGAAGTCGTCAAAGTAGAAATACGCGACTTCCAGTGAGTTGTTCGTGCTAACGTCGGTCCGTTCACAAAGGTCTGCGAGCAGTGCATACTCCAAGTTGCACACTTCACAAATCGACTTATACTTCGCGTGGGGCGGAACGCGACGCGAGTACTCTTGAGTCCGGTAAATCCCGCTGATACCTTTCTGGTACTTCGTATCGGTCTCCGCACCACAAAGGAAGCACATCTCCTCTTTCCCACCGAGGTCCGGAGCGGCCTGCCCCTCGAAGAACCGCTTGGCGACAGCACCGATTGCATCGCTCTCCGGTTCGAGGTCGTCGTGGAGTTTCGGCCGTATCTCGTCCGCAAACGAATCAAGGAATCCGGCATGGTCCTCGTAGTGCTGGACGAGGTACGCGACGAAATGCAATTTGACCTTCTGGACGCCTTGCTCGTCCTTGATTCGGTCGTAAGCATCCTGCACACCGGAGTCGTCGAACTCCGACCGTCCGTCGACGTAAATCGCCTTGGCCAGCACGGGAAAGTACTGGTCGAACTCCTCGGGAATATACTCGAACGGTTCGACTCCAGCCGACCCTCGTTCGAGGAGGTCACGAAACGCCTCGGCGATAATTCGCTCCTTTTCTTCGACTCCCATTTCGACCTCCGCGAGAATGTCGTAGTCGAACGAGTTCCAAGACAGCTTGCACGAGAACGAAAACTCGCTGCCGATCTTGTCGGGGAGCGTACTCTCTACTTCTTGCCGGAGAGCTTCGCGCTCGATCTCCTCGCCGAGGTAGAGTATCGTGTCGGGCGAACTGCCGACGACAACGCCACTCGTCTTGTGATCGGCATCACCCGCGACAACTTCCTTGGTCGTCCCAAGTAGGAGGTCGTTCAAGAGTGGCTGTTCAAGTTCTGTGAACTCTACGAGATGGACCGTCTCATCGTCGAAATACGTTGTGAGCGAATCGTAGACGCCCCCGACTCCATCCCGAAGTGCGACTGACGCCGCAACATCGCCAAGACGACAGTATCGCTCCAACCCGCTAAACTCGGTGTCGACACCGCGCGTTTCACGGCTGTCCTCACGCTTCTCGGTCCGCTGGACGAGATAATGCAAGTCCTCGCGATAACCCTCACCGAGGAACTCCTCGATACCAAAGTCGTCACCCGGTCCCTCCTCGGGGTCGAAATAGTACTCAAAAGCCTCCTCGGTGTTTCCGTGGGCATCGAACCCGTAGGCCTCACGCACATACTTGTTCGTGTCGTGGAGTGCGAGCGCGGCCGCGAGGACTTCGATGTCCTCCATGTACTCATCTTCGATGTCGGCGTCCGGCTCGATGGCCTCGAAGACGAACGCGTTGACGCCAACCGTGACGGCATTCAGAATGTGCGCCGCCAGCGAGCAATTCGCAGACGAATCAACCTTCGCATCGTACTCACCTGCTGCACCGATAACGTTCCGGTAGAGGTCGCTGCTGCCGACGAGCCACTCGTGGACTTCTCGGGCCGCGTTCGGGTTCATCGCTCAGACACCTCACGTACTTCGACCACACGAAGTACTGTGTGAGTCGATGGACGACTATCGATTCCTCCGGCATATAACTCATACTTTGTGTTCTCTTTCAGGTTGGAATTATTAGATACGAATTCGTGTTTTTTCCCGTTATCAAACTGCAGAATTCCTTTGTAGGACTCCCGCACTTCCACTCCTCCATCGAGTGTGTTCTCACAGATAGAGAATTGCCTTCCTCGATAACCTCGATTGTTCCCTCTCATGTCTATACCCATATAGAAGAAGAACACACTAAAATCTAGGGGAGGTGCTAAGTGTTTACCAGCGAAGGCAGAAGGTAGACCAAACAATTTAGTAAGTTCTCTCGATAAGGTAGAATGCAAACCCGACGAGGGATTGAAACCTAAGCGGTTACCAGCGGACCAGAGAAAACCCATTCCGTGGGATTCCCTATTTTTTGCAACACTCATCGTTCGGACACCTCCACAGTCACGTCTCCACACCCGCGCGAGACCGCGCTCCCGATACCACCGAACTCCGCGAAGAGCGCGAGCGCGACGACCGCATTCTGAACACTCGAACTAGCGTTCTTGAACGCGTACTCACACACTCCCGAGAAGCCTTGCCGGAAGATGTTCCGGTTCTCCCCATTGTCCTTCGTTACTCGATTCACCAGCACCGAGTGAGTCCGATACGCACGAGCGTCAGGTTTCTCAATGACCGACCCAGCTATCGTGTCCCGGTCGATATCGAAGCGAAGCTCTT
Organism: Halorussus salinus; assembly: GCF_004765815.2. NCBI lineage: Archaea > Methanobacteriati > Methanobacteriota > Halobacteria > Halobacteriales > Haladaptataceae > Halorussus > Halorussus salinus. Next base: position 122,828 of record NZ_SBIS02000012.1, read on the forward strand.
GCGGAGCAGTCTTACCCCATTTCCCGACGAGACTGTTGAAAACTGGGACTCTGTGGGGGAACATGGTTGTCACTTCGTTCGCTTCTTCGATACAGGTCGGCGAGCGGAACTGCATCTGGACGCTCGGATTCTCGTACTCGCTCGCGCGGTCGAGAAGGTCGGCGTGTGTCGTATTTGTACTCTCAAACTCGTGAACGTGAAAGGTCCCGTTCGTGAGTTCGAGTTGATCACCGTCGAGGACGAGTGCTTGGACGAGCGCCTGAAACACCTCGGCGTCTGCCGGGTCAGTAACTCCGAGCGTGAGGTTGTAGGTCTGGTCCGGGAGAATCGTTTTGTGGTGTCGTTGGTCGCTCTCGCCGAACGTGCCACGGAGGGCGCTGACTCGTAGGCCACCGAGCGGGGCATCGTGAACGTGGGCGCTCGTTGTTTCATCGACTGCCGCGAGTCGGTCGAGGATGGCACCGTAGAGCGAGTACCCGTCGGATTTGGGAACGGGAAACCGAGACTCGGGGACGAGCGAGATATCGATGTACCGGAGTCGTTGGCCCTCCGTCTCCACGTCGGTCGTCGCCATACTCTATAGCTGAGTGGCATTACTGATAAAAATTTTCTAGTTGTTTAGATTTTTTCAGTGAGACGCAATCGACTGGGACGATTGCAGTCTCCTACAACGACACCACTAACACGATACCCGACCAACACGTCCCTATGACTACGTTCGTTCTCCCGATTGGATTCGATACTCGACGTATCACACGCCCTGTCGTCACGCACGGCGTCAACGCTGACGATACCATTATTCTTCTACGCCCAGACGACGATTCCGATAACGAGCAATCATCGCGTGCGATTGCAGACGTCAAGCAATTTCTGCACGAAATCGAACCGAACGTTACAGTAAGCGTCAAGCACGTTCGTCGCGGCGATTTCACGCAGACGGTCAACGACTGTTCGGAAATACTCGCCGAGGTGGAGAATCCTGTCGTTGGTCTTTGCGGCGGTCCCCGAGATATTCTGCTCCCCCTTACTGTCGTATCGGCGGTACACGCCGACCGACTGGAGCAAACCTACGTTTTCAGTGACATCGACCAATCAGTCCAAGAGTGGACGCTCCCGCCAGTGACCGCACCAGTACCTGATGCGGCCGCTGAAACCCTGCGGTCAGTCGCGGCAACTGGTCCCTGCTCGCTGTCCACGCTCGCCGAGCAAACGGATAAATCGAAGAGTACAGTCGGGAGGCATCTCGACACGTTGGAAGAAATTGGTCTCGTTCGAAGCTGGATGGAAGGAAAGCACCGCCATATCGAAATTACCGATGCGGCTCGTCTCCTCACTCGGTGACGGACACCAGAATTTCGTGGACCTTTATTAACTGTCCGTACAGCAGGGGTCCACGAAGCAACCCTAATCTCTAACAGCGAGAGAAAAGGCTATGTTGCCTCTCCCGCGATTTTCACCCCCTGTCACAGAACCCAGAAAACCCACGACGGGATTGAAACTCTGCGAGTCCGCCACCGACCCACTGTCCGGCGTTCTGTCACAGAACCCAGAAAACCCACGACGGGATTGAAACTACGATGCTCCCGAGTCTCCCACTGGTGACCTATCGTCACAGAACCCAGAAAACCCACGACGGGATTGAAACGTCGTGATGGAGTGGACTACGACCGCCGACTGGGACGTCACAGAACCCAGAAAACCCACGACGGGATTGAAACACGACTGCGTTCGTGATGCGGTCGGACCCCCGCGTCACAGAACCCAGAAAACCCACGACGGGATTGAAACACGTTCGATCGAGGGTATGCGTCTTGGTTCACCAGGTCACAGAACCCAGAAAACCCACGACGGGATTGAAACCCGTTCACGCCGAAGGAGGTCCACGAGGCTCGGGACAGTCACAGAACCCAGAAAACCCACGACGGGATTGAAACGCTCCGAGACCTCGTTCATCGGAGCGACGATCTCCGTCACAGAACCCAGAAAACCCACGACGGGATTGAAACCGTGGCGGTTCTATCGCTACGGTTCGGACGACGAGGTCACAGAACCCAGAAAACCCACGACGGGATTGAAACATATCTTGACCCGTCGAGGCGACCGCGGTCGAGAGGGGTCACAGAACCCAGAAAACCCACGACGGGATTGAAACGTCGGCATCAAGCAGTTCGAAACGCTCGACGGTCGGTCACAGAACCCAGAAAACCCACGACGGGATTGAAACACGGTGACGGCGACGGGTGGCGAGGCGGCGAGTGCGTCACAGAACCCAGAAAACCCACGACGGGATTGAAACTAGTAGGGTTTTCTACAAGCCAGTTGAGGTGTGTAGGTCACAGAACCCAGAAAACCCACGACGGGATTGAAACTTCTTCCCGGTTTCCGAGTTCACCACGTCCGACTCGTCACAGAACCCAGAAAACCCACGACGGGATTGAAACAGTTCGTCCTTGAAGAACTCCCGTAACTCCATGAGCTTCGTCACAGAACCCAGAAAACCCACGACGGGATTGAAACGATGGGAGCGAGTATCTGATTGACCAAGAACCCGTCACAGAACCCAGAAAACCCACGACGGGATTGAAACTTCTTTGAGGGCTTTCGCGCCCGCGTCGGTCGTATGGTCACAGAACCCAGAAAACCCACGACGGGATTGAAACTCTACTCCGAACTCCTCGAAGATGGCGTCTCGCCATGTCACAGAACCCAGAAAACCCACGACGGGATTGAAACACGGACACGTCGGCTATCTACGTCCGCGCGACCAGCGGTCACAGAACCCAGAAAACCCACGATAGGATTGAAACTACCGGGACTGCAACCTGCTCGCCATCGCGTACGCTGTGTCGGCCGCAGAACCCAGAAAACCCATGGTGGAATTGGAACGGGGTTGTTGAGGATTTCGGCCCCTTTTCACTTTTTCTCGGCCGCATCATGACTAACCAATGACTGCAGCCGCAGGATAGTAGTCATTGGTTAGTCACATACCGTATTTGCACCCCTTTCATTCGACGAGATACTGGTAGCTGTTCCAAACGTGCCTCCGTCAGGTTGAGACGTGCATCTACCCTCCTCGCATAGGTCCCTCGTCTGAAATGCCGTCTTCCACTGAAAACGCGCATAACGACTTCCGCATCCTCGACGCGCTCACAGACTCTTCCTTCTGTTGCATCACGACACGCCAGTACAATCCTCCTCAGGTGTGTTTTGCCCCGGCCACAGACGTTGTTGGCGGTCATTTCCCTAGCCCACCCCGTCCGTATCTACCGCTGGACACCGCTGGAACTGACACACGCACAAGTAACCGTCCGGTGTCACCGCCACGAGGAGCCACTGTCGAGGGTGGGCTACATGTCGTGGCGGATCCTGTTCGCGTTTGACCGTGGTGGTTCGTGGGGGAGATATGTCCCTCTCGGGGCTTCTTTTGGCCCGGCCATCCTGTTATCCGGCCACCTCGTCTGTTGCCGGGCCACCGGTCTCGCCGAGCGATGGTTCACCGGGCAGGTCAGCCTCCTCAGTTAACACCACGACGTTCTCTTTGTAGGTCAAGCCGTCTGTGGTGCGTTTTTTCTGCGTCGTGATAAGTCGGTGCTTGCTCAACTCGGTCATCGCGTCAAGCGTCCGCCGCGCCAATTCTTGCGCGTAATTCTTCGAGACGCCCTCCTCGTTCGCGCGAATCCAGTCCGCAAGATCGGACGACTTCAGGTAGACACGCCAGCCGCTACTCCCGCTGGTCCAGAGGTTGTATCGCCCCGGGTCGTCACGCTCCCGCCACGCCTTCGCGGCTAGCTCGTCGGGCTTGCGGTTAGTAACGCTCGCGAGCATTTCATCGTCGTAGCGAGCGAGTCGCTGGATCGGCAGCAAGTCGGCCGTCGAGCGCGCAACTGCACCGCCACGGTCGAGCGCATCCTCCTCGCCGGGAAGGCGGGCATACTGGTTGCCATTGTCTTTCGTGATGCGTTCGACGCGTTCACCGTCTACGTCCAGAAGTTCGTCCATGATGTTTGGTTCGACGTTGTCATACTGGAGGTGGGCGCTCTTCTCTAACTCGCGGGATTGCAGTTCCGCGATCATTGAGCGCGTCCCGTTCGCCTTCGCTTCGAGCGCGCTCAGGCGTGCGTCGTGTTCTGTGGTGACCGTTTCCTCCCGTTCTGCAAGTCGAGATTCAGCCTTGCGTCGAGCGTCGCGTTCGTTGGCTAGTTCGTCTCGGAGGTCCTCAACCTCGCGTTCGAGGTCGGCGATGCGTTCGTGGAGGTCTGCAGTTGCTTGTTGGATTCGCTGTTCGACGAGTTCGTCGAGCTGGTCGTTGGTTGGAGTCTGCGATTCGTCGGTGGGGATGTCTGTCGTCATGGGTTCTCGGGAGTGTGAGTTGGGTGGTTCGGTGGCGATACCGCTAGGCGTGCATGCGCGCGAACGGACGAACTAAGGGGCGGCTGGGCTACCCGCGGGACCGCCCACGGAGACACTCAGTCGGCAGACTCGCAGGGAGTTCCGCCTCGGGAACGTCGATATCGAGCGACGTAGCACTCCGCACAAACAACTGCGTCAGAAGACTTCGGCCCTCCTCGGTGAGGTCGCAGGTGAATCCCCGCGCGTCGTCAGGGTGGTCGCGCTTGGTGAGGAAGCCTCGCTCGACGAGTTCGTTGAGTCGCGGATAGAACTGGCCGCCCTCGGTATTCGTCTGGCCGAGTGCTTCGAGTTCCTCCATGACATCCGTCCCAACCGGAGTGTCGTTCGCTTGGTTCGCGCGGTAGGTCGCCAGCAAGAGATCGCGTTTATAGCTCGTGAGGTCGGCCGCTGTCGTCGCGATTGAGCGAGACGGCTTCATCGACTCTCACCTCCCGTGCGAGCAGTAGGTCCGCCGGGGAGTGTGCAACCACAGGGTTGGACCGTATGCTGGCTCGGGCTATCGGCAGTGATCGCGGCAATCTTCGAATTACAACACGGACACTCACCATCTTCCAGCGTCGTCGTGGTACTCATTGGCTGGTCACCTCCTCGTTCGCCCGGCGGATCCGCTGGCAGAACTGACACGGCGCGTACCGCTGTGCTTGGGCTTCGGCGCGCGGGAGTTCTTCGAGTTTCTTGTGATCGACCGGGCAAAGTGGGTTGTCGTTCTCGTTGGTTTCGTGGTAGGCGTACGACCGCTGGCCGGTCGAGCGAATAACCAGCACCGTTTCCTGTGCTGGATAGCGGTCGTTGTTGATTCGCGCATCGAGATCTTCCCGCGTCGGGTTATCCACCGTCTCCGGGTCCGGACAGGTGTGACTAGAGAGTTGAATCGTTGGTGTGCCACAATTGTCGCACACGTCGAACGTCTCGGGAATCGCGTCCGAGAGATCCGGGCCAACCTCCTCGATAGCGTGCGTCATGACTCGCCCTCCCGTTCGGTCACGTCGGCGTTCGTCTGCTCCGGAACAGATTCCGTCTCCTCGGTTGCATCTACATGGTCTGGGTCGATTTGGTCCGGAGCAGATTCGATTTCGAGTTCGACGCCGGTCTGTCGTGCGCGCCGACGGGCGAACGCTTCCAGCAGGGTACGTGTTCGGTCGGTGGTCGCGTACTCGTTGGTGCGGTCGTCCTTCTTGCCCTTCCGGAGGAGACCGCGCTTGATGAGCTGGTCGAGATTCTGGTAGAGTCGAGAATGATTGAGATCATCGTCGTGTTGTTCATCGAGGTAGGCCTTGATGGCGAGACCCTTCGGCGGGGTGTCATTGTCGCGTTCCAGTGCGCGGACCGCATACAGGAGGTCGCGCTCGAACGCTCGGAGATCGCCAACCGACGCAGAGGTGTCCGCGGTCATTTCTGGATACCTCGCGTCGTGTGGGTGGTTGGTAGACTATCCGCTGGTCGTGCGGGACATTCAAGTCCCGTGTAGCGTAATGCTTGCATAGCTTCCGTACTGCCTTACGGAGGCTCACGCGGACCCGCTGGCACAACAGCGGGGTCCGCTTTCTGTAGAGACCCATCGGCGAGCGACGGGTCCGCGATTTTGTCTCCGTAAGAAGTTCCTCTAAACGCCAACCATTTAGTTCTAACTCATTGAGCTGTTGTCTGTAGCTAACAGAATAGTTGTTTACTGTCTGTATACCGGGGTGACTATAGCATTAGACCGGAGAAAAGCGGTCAAATGCGCCGACCTCGGGTGTCGTGGATGACGAACGCAGACGACTACATCTTAGAGTTTCTTCTCAATGAGGGAAACAAAGAGATTGTCGCCACGCCATCCGTAATTGCCGAAAACATCGATTTCAATTCGGGATACGTCCGACAACGTATCTCGAAGCTCCTTGATGCAGGGTTAATCGAATACCATAGTGAACCACAAGGAATGTACCAAATCACGCAGAAAGGCCGTGACTACTTAGCTGGTGACCTCGACGTGACCGACCTCGAAGATGAGTAAAATGCATATTTAGTTCTCTTAGATGAAGAAGAATGGCTACCTAATTCTTAAATTTATCTAAGAGAAAGATATCATGCTCTCACTCGGTCCACTACATTACAATCTTGAGCAAGAAGGCTTCACTATCGGAATTCAACTGTCCGTGGAAGAATCAAGAAACTCAAATCTGCTGGACTCATCCAAGACGAAGCAGAAAACGGCACACAGTGCTATTACCGACAAGGGCCGCGCGTACCTCGCGGGCAATCTCGACCTAAAAAACTGGAAGATTCAAAAGACGATAACTAACCTCTGCATTTGATTGTCTTAGCGGTTGGTGGTTTGGAGGGCGTTGGTTTCTTCCAGTTTGTCGGCTTGTTCGTGGAGTTCTGTAAGGGGAAGGTTGGGTTCGAAGTGCGAGGTTTCATTCATGTCTGGGAAGGGGTAGGTGCAGAGGATTTCTGGCTGGTCCTCTGTCGATTCGAGTGTCGAGTGTGTCGATGGTGACCGAATTTCGTAGCGCCATTGTCGAAGTTGTTCAATGGCTTCAACAACAGCCGTCGGTGATTCATCGACGTGCTGAGCGACCTCCGAGAGAGTATAGCGGGTGTTGCAATGTGATGCGTTGCTGAAGAACGAAAGCACACGCATTCGTGGTGTTTCATCAAGATTGGAGAACTCAACTTGAGAGCTGTAGTCACTCCGCGTTGTCGAGTAGTGGCCAACAACATCGACAAACTTCTCATAGTTCGTCCGGTGCGCAACATCGCTTGCGATGATTGACCAAAGATAGTAGATGTCGTTTACTGCAACTTGAGACGCTGAGAGATGAATTTTTGAAACATCGATGACCGGGAGCAGTCCATTACTCGAAGCTAGCTCAAGAATAACGTCTCCGCCAGAATGATTTGAATCGATACGCTCTACATCAACCTGTAGCGTTGTTCGCTCGACTGTAGTTGTTGCCGTGTAGATACGCGGCCAGTCTTCTTCAGAAATTCCACTGGCTTCCGGTGAAGTTGTTCTCGTAAAGAAGCCGTCAAACCCGTACGTAGTGGTTCGTCGAGATGATTGGGTTTGGTCGTCAACATCACTCTCGCTAAACTCTTCAAGTCCCCGCTGCTCACTTTTTCTCGCTTGATTCGGATCCCATAATCCTAACTCTTGAAGCCGCTGCCGTGCTTTTCGCTGATACTCCTCGCTACTTGTTCGTTTACGAGAGCGGAAATTCAACTCGTAATCATCTGGCATCGGAGTTGGTACTTCCAATTCTTGCTCGGGTTGCCAGTCGAACAGTTGTGCGGCAATCGCTTTTGCAAGAACTTCAGCTAGTCGTGGCGGAACAGAATTCCCGATCTGCTTCACTACTTGGGGGTATCCTCCCTCAATCTGATAGTCGTCGGGGAATGATTGCAGTCGCTTGAGTTCTGCCTCTGTGAATTTCCGATTGTCCCAATGGAATGGGCCTGAAGCAGCTCCCGGCTGTGCTTTCAGGGTTCGGACAGGGCTATTTGGATCGGCTTTATAGAGATAATCTGAAAAGCGGGAACGCCATGCAAAAACCGGGTCGGGATGACCGAGTTTCTCCGTGTAGAACGAGTAGTTTAGCCCCGGTGGAATTTCGTCGAGAAGATGCGCATGTTTCGAGGTGATCTCGTATGTGCTGTCTTCATCAGCACTCTCTACATCAAGATCTGCAAGAACATCGCCTGCTGTTAACTGGGATGGGCCACCTTGTGAGTCTGGTCCGTGTGTTGGTCGTGGGAACAAGAATTCGCGATTGATATCATCTCGAATGCCTACGATGAATGTCCGCTCTCGGTGCTGGGGAACTCCGTAATCTGCTGCATCTAGTGTACGGGGTTTTACTGTGTAGCCAGCCTGTTCAAAGGCATTCTTGATTGGAAGCCAGTCTTCCTCGTTGGCCGTAATTCCGTACACGTTCTCAAAGAGGAAACCCTCGGGTTGCCATTCTGATATGAGATCACAGTAGGCTTCAAAGAGTTGTCCGTCTTCGCTATCGGTTCCTTCTGTTCCGCCTGTTCGACGCGCAGCAGCAGAAAATGGCTGGCATGGCGGCCCTCCAATCACGAAGTCAACGTCTTCAACCCCGTTTAAATGTTCCAAATTGTAGTCTGCTGTTTCGCCTGCCTGAACTGCGTTTGCAAACTCTACAATGTCTTCGTTAACTATATCAGAGTTTTGATTAATATGGTTGCCTTTGTTTGCTCGAAGTGTTTCGATTGCAACGTCGTTAAGATCTAGATGGAAGTTGATATCAAAAATCTGTGTTTCGTTGAACCCAAGGTCGAGTCCGCCTGCGCCTGAGAAGAGACTCGCAACCTGTACTGTCTTCGTCATTCTAACTCACCCTGCCAAGTCATTCTGATATCGAATTTCTCGCGTACTATCGAGGTTAAAGGTTTCCGTTTGTAAGTATCTACTTGCGCTATCCGTCGTTTTTGCTGATTGGCAGGTGGTAGAACTGTGGCAATTGGCGACTGGTGTAGCATGCTACACCGTATATGGTGTAGATTTATGTAGCTTGGGGAGAAAGTAGAGGGTAGAATATCATGATTGAGATTACGTGCGACGGCTGTGACAGTTCCCCGGAATTGGATACGGTGGAGAACACTGAGGAGCAGGTGTCTCTGGCATTTTCGTGTCCGAATTGCCAGAGCGAAGGGAAGGTCCACTTTGAGCAGGGTGGAAATCAGCTTCGTCTTGATACTGATCTTCGTATCACCCATTCGCTTATTGGACAAATAGAAGTTACACCAGATACGTAAGTAGAACGGTTGTGGTCTTTAGTTTTTCCGAGTATCATTAGATACGCCTATAACGTTCCAACTGTCAGCACCGTAGTGCATGGAGCTATATGAAGAGGGAAACAACCGAACTCGACTTTTCTTTCCGGCTAAAATGCGAGATGCATACTCCCTGACCGAAGCCGAGAATCTAAAGATACTCGTTCAATGTAGAGATAGCGAACCGATTGTTGTCCTTGAACCGCTATCAGACGATGAGTCGCTTCAAAACAGCGAGACAGGTCTTGTTCGTTCGCTCACAGTAAATGCAAATAATCAAGTAGCAGTTAGTTTCCCACGCCAGCTTGCACAATCTATTGGATTCATGGGGACAGAATTAACCATAGAACGCGATGATAACTGTATGATTCTCAAACCGGCCGAATGACCAGTTAGAGCCGGTGTTGAGTTACGAGTTCGCCCAGTTCACTCGCCCATTCTTGCGTCGGCTCGTCGATAGGTGCTTGATCTCGGCGTTGCTGGCAAATCGTTTCGGCATAAGCTTCTAACCAGTCTGACGGTGGCACCATGCGATTGTTTAACTTATTCAGCCGCTCCCGGCAAAAGGTGTCGAATGAGACGATTTCAACGTCTACATCAAACTCGGCCTCTACCTTCGATATTTGCTCTTGAATTCGGGAATCAAGCTCCGGCTCCGAGCTAGTAATAAACCCAACAATTTCAGCCTCTTGATGACTGTTGAGTTTCCCTCGAATCTCCTTTAACTCCTGAAGCAAGTGGGTTTTCCCGTACTTTGCGTCCCATGCACGCTTAATGTGGAACTCATTGTCGGGACTTACGACCTCGATATCCGCTATGTTTCCGTGTTTCTTGTCAGCGGACCGCATTTGCGTCAGTTGTTTCAACTCGCCGTCAAGTAATCCGTTGTTCGCAAGCACTTGATAGAGGCTATGGAGTGCAATCTCGTAAATCCGAGCTGCATGCCGTGATGAGGAGATGTGTGAGTTAATGATTGACTGTACTGTTTCGGCAGAGGGGTTCCTTTCGGTAAGTTCTGCGACGTTCTCAAGGGTCTGCTCGTGGATTTCCTGTGCCCGCTCGCCACGATTTGTAAGTCCTAGGAGGAGGTATTTGAGTGCATTCTCTGCGTCAAGACCACCCTCTTGTTCAACTGCCTCAACAATTTTCCCCCATTCAGCTTGTGCGCCACGAATATTCGCTTTATAGAACTGTGAATATGGATAGTTTTCAGCAAGCGACCGGGTCATCATCACACCGTCTTTGTTTACTCGGAGTAGATCGTTCGCTCGAAGCGCCGGTGCGATAAAATCGCTATCGATGCTTCTCATGGACAACCCTTCTTCCCATCCGAAGTGAGCGCTACTTTTACTTCCTTTATGCAGACGGATACTTTGCTCTGGAGCAATCGATTTAATGGTTAACTGACCAACAAGTAATCCGGCGACAGCACGTCCACGCTCACTTGTAATCGCGTCAACTACCTCGTCCAAGAGTGCTACATGGGTAGAGTCCATTTCCTCCGTATCAAGGTCGAGCGCAGAGTCAACGTTCGTAACCTTCTGGATTAAGTCCCTGAGAAAGCCATCTTCTAATTCACTACGGATATGTTGATATCTCTGTCGTGCAGCTTCTGTCTGTGTTCCTTCTTTGTACTCGATTTTATCTCCGTTTTCGTCAACAATTACAACACGGTCATCATAGACTCGCATATGGGGCTGTTCCCCCGACGACTCGTCATCCCGGTCCCAGTTAGTCATTCAGCAGATGATTTTATTCAGATTCAATAAAGCCAGTGGATTCGCTGTCGTTTAATATACTCCACAGGGGAATTCTGTTATAGCGCGAAGATACTCCCAAGGATCAAAATTAATCCAGCTAACATAACTATCGTTGATCGTTTGACCATTCGCTTTCGATCACGCCACGGCAGAACACAGCTAAACCCAGCAAACGCAATTAAAATTCCTCCATTCAAAATAAGAGTCAGTCGAGCAGCTTCCTCAAAACCACGAACGGAGAGGATCACTTGCGTTGTCGAAATAGCAACTGTGATAAGACCAGCAAAAAATCCCAAGAACTGTAGAATGCGTGTTTGGAATTCTCGCGTCTCTGTTTCCAGATCATCCTGTAGTGAATCAAGCTGAGACACCACCTCCTGTGATTTTTTCTCAAATGTTTGCTTTTGCTCGGTGAACTCAACCTTTGACAGAGCAAGCTGATAATCGCGAACCAAGCCCTTATGCGACTCGCGAGTTCGATTTAGATTCTCGATACCTTCTCGAATACAATTCTTCGCTGCCTCCGTGTTTCCATCTTGTGCAAGAATTCGACCCCGTACATGGAGATACGGAGAGTACTCAGGATGGTCGCCAAGAGCAGAGCGCGAAGCCTTTTCCGCTAAATCAAGCAACTCCTCTCGTTGACTTGGAATCTCCCGGTTTGAGCCAGTGTACGTACCTCCGTTTTCAAGAATCACCGCGATGATTTTGCTCACGAGATATTCAAACTCTGGACTAGAATCTTCCTCTCGAATCTGCCAAACATCCTCAAGAGCCCTGTTTACTCTTCGCTCTTGTCCAGACTCAGAACGAAGCTCAGCATGTAGATAGCGAAACAAATCCCAATCACCAAACTGTTCTTTATGCTCCTTGATGACTTCGATTGCTTCTTTCGTTTCCCCTAGCTGCTGATGGAGTTTCGCCAGACAAAACAAAGCAGTAAACTGTATCTTCACTACTTCATCACGATCTAATCCTTCGGTCGATGGTGGATCCGTAAGAACTGACTTTAATATCTCCTCATAGTATTCTTCCGAGGATAATATCCGGCTCGCCAGTTTTTCAGCTAATCGAGTTAAGTAGTAATTATAGTGAACCTGATCACCATCGAATTTTCGATTTATCTTTCGCAGTAACTCCCAGATCGCGTCTTCTCTATCGACTGGTTGGCGGAATTGCGGGGAGTCCTCCAACTCTGAATGAACTTCCATATCCAAGATAAAAATCAACCTTACTTCTTGTTATTGATATCTATATCTTATAGTAATATAACTGAAACAATTACCGGATAGACAGCAGCTTCCTATGTCTCGCTTCCTTCCTCGGGTAAGCTGTACTCCTCTACCTCGACACCTGTCAGCACCAACTGCGTCGTCTGCGAAGAGGCCACTTGCATCACGCCGAGGAACGCGGTGGCCACAACCTCGACTGTCCCGAGCGTGGGCGTTTCGAGCGTCCCGCCGTTACACTCCCGACAATAGACCCGCGGGAGGTTCCACTGGTCGTGCCCGGCGGTGCGATACGCGTACACGGTCACACAGTGGCCGTCATGCAGGTCCCGACCGCAACAGCAACACGTGCCTCTCGCACCTTCCAACCCGACCTGCAGTCCGGTCAATACCTGCTCGACGTCAGTCTCGACGCACACGGTCTCGGACTCCGACTGGGCGAACGCCATCTAGCGACACCTCCAACAGACGACGCCCTCACCACTCGTCTGACCGCCGCACTCGGGACAGTCGGCAACATTAAGCTCTAGTTCCGTGCGCTGGGCTTGTTCTTCGGCGCGCTCCATACGCTCGCACTCACGGCAGATCCGGTGAGGAGTCGCGCATCCGCATTTCCGACACCCCATACTTACTCCTCCGAATGGTCCGCAGATAGTTCGCTGGCGATACGCTTTTCTTGCGCTAGTGGTAACTCGAACATGGCTTTCACGCTGGTTGCAGAAAGCCGTGGTCTCGGGTGTTGTCGCACCCGCGGACCGTTCTTCCGAAAAGAAGAACACGTCCGTGTAGCCCCGGCTTTCCTAACTATAATTATGCATGTATCTAACTTAAACCTACTGGAAGAAAAACACAAGATAGAGCGCCCACACCGCGAGAAAACACTCATTTCACACCACCAGAATTGTACTTAAACTGCACTCTACAGTCCGCCCCGGACCGGAGTATGTCGAGCTAACCAATGAAGGCCGTTTTCCGTTCGGCATCATTGGTTAGTGAAATCGAGACAGATAGAATATATCTTGAAGTCCTCGAAAACGCGTCAGCTGTCACGATTTTCCCGTGCCCGAGGAGGTGTACATACCTCTCAGAATATCTCGTCGGTCATCGACGCCCTCCGCAGCTTCCCTAACTCGGTGTACCGATGCGCTTGCGGGTACTCCTCGCGGAAGGAATCGCTGGCAACTCGTAGTCATTTAGGGCGTGCCCGCCGACTTCTATGGGGACTACACTGATGGCGACCACGATGACGTCGCGTCGATTTGGGGCATCTCCCGCGGTGGTGTGGACACGTACGGCGACAAGATGAAAGTAAGAGGGTAGCTGTTGGGAAACTGTTACCAATGAGTGTATTATAATAGGTACGCAGTGAACCGGAGCGCGACTGTAATGTCTCGACGACGTGTTCTGTCGGCAGTTGCAGGAATGACTGGTATCGCTGGCTGCTCAATGAGTACCGACCGAGCGTCCTCTCCGACACTGCCATCCATACGTATAAGCCTGATTGAATTGCAAAATCGCCACGACAGTGAACACGTCGCCTCAGTAGTACTTCAGCAAGGAACCGATTTGCTATTCTGGAACGAGCTTCAGGTAAAGGCAGGAGGCGGAAATGAGATGCAGGTCGATTGCGTCGAAGAAAAGCGGTGGGAGAAGCCCGGTCAGTATTATATCCGGGTTCGGCTCGACAATCAGTCCTCATGGAGTGAGCTTCGCACTGCGAAACAGGCTCAGGAACATGCTTACAAAGACGGTGATTTCATGAACGTCATTATTTACATCTCACAATCGGGAGAGCAAACCTTTAGAACGTATAATGAGAACGTTGACTGTGGTCCACCGCAGTAAAGATAGTGGGTGACGGATATCGGCACGGGTCGCTGTTCCTCCGAACTTTCCGAAGCGCGTACTACAGGCTGAGCAAGGCGAGTGCCTCGGGGCTTGATCCCGAAGCGGTTCACAAGAGATTGTCTATCGATACAATAAGCAAATCTAGAATAGACAAATACAGATTAGGCTATTCTAGAATTGGTTATTCGGTGCGTTTATGCCAGTATCTGACCATCCCATAGTATGGACCAGTTCGTGAACCGAGAGAACGAACTTGCACGTCTTCAAGACTGTTACGAGTCGGACGATGCGGAGATGGTCGTCATCTTCGGTCGCCGTCGCCTCGGTAAAACTGAACTCGTGAGACAGTCGCTCGCTAACCGCGCCAACGTCGTCATGTACCAAGCGACCGAAACCACGAACCAAGTACATCTCGACGAGTTCGTCGACCTCGCTTCCGAGTCGTTCCCCGGCGTGAACAGAATCAAACCCGAGTGGGAGTCGCTCCTCGGTTATCTCGCCGAACAGGATGCCGTCATCGTACTGGACGAGTTCCCATACCTCATCGATGCCGACGACAGTCTGCCGTCAGTTATTCAGCGACTGTGGGACCACGAACTACAGGATACCGCGGCGACACTCATACTGGTCGGTTCATCAATTAGTATGATGGAAGAGGCCACACTCCTCGGAAACAGTCCGTTGTACGGCCGGTTTACCGAGAAACTCGACCTGCAACAGTTCGACTTCGGCGCTGCGAAGGAGTTCTTCCCTGCGTCGTACACACCAGAAGAACAAATATTCGCGTGGGGTGTCTTCGGTGGCACACCGTACTATTTGGACGGGGCCGAGCTTGACCACGACCTCGGAACGGTTATTCAACAGGCCCTCCTCACCCAGCAGGGATTCCTGCACAACGAACCCGAGTACGTCCTCCGCACCGAACTCACCGAACCGAATCGATACTTTGCGATTCTGAAAGCAATCGCCGCCGGGAATGCCACATCGAACGAAATTGCGCAAATGGTCGGCATTGATGGGAAGCAAATTTCGACGTACACGAAGAAACTAGAACGGCTTCGGTTGGTCGAGCGCGAAGTACCGGTCACCGAAGACAAGACGAAGTCGCGGCGAGGACGGTACCGGATTCTCGACCCGCTGTTCCGCTTCTGGTTCCGGTTCGTCTACGGTAACGAGGATCGGTACGACAGACTGAATGATCACGCCTACGAGGCCGTTATCGAACCAGAAATGGCCGACTTCGTTAGTCACGAGTTCGAAACACTCTGTCAAGACGCACTACCCAAGCTGTATCCCGACGAGGTGTTCACAGATATTGGCCGCTGGTGGTACAAGGAACACGAAGTGGACGTCGTCGGTCTCACCGTCGATGGAACGATGGTAACTGGCGAGTGTAAGTTTACGAATAGCCCGCTTGATTATAATGCGCTTGCCTCGCTCGAAGAACACACGCAGGAAATTCGCTGGTCGCCTGATAGCAGTGATGTGACCCGAAAGTACGCCCTTTTCGCCCGAAATGGCTTCACACAGTCAGTTCGAGACGCAACAACCGAACGCGACGATCTGCGACTATTCGATCTCGAAGAAATCGTGGGTAGGTTTTGATCCTCGACTACTTCGTCCAGCTTCGAGACGACGCGCCCGCGAGCGTAGTCGACGAGGCCGACGAAGGTCCGTTCCGCGCTGTCGGTGAGTCGCCAATCCCACTCGTCACTCATCGTCCGTCGCACCGTCGTCTTATCGGGCGGAGTATCGGATTCGGACATGGCTGTGTGTTGAATTTGTGTAGCAATGACGATTACGCCGAGTGAAGCGTTCACTCGCCTCCGACCGTTGACCTCCTCCTGCGCCTGAAGACGGAGATATGCGCTATCGGTCTGTATCATCGAGTCGCGAGGAACCCGCTGAGTTTGACGTGATCGTCGGAGAGGTCTCGAAACGGTCATACGACCGCACGGTTGGCCGCGCTCGTCGACTCCGTCTAATAGCATAGTAGCCTACATTGGTTGGACGATTCGGCTCCGTCTCTTGAGTCATGGTCGGGCGTTATACGGTTGTGGGAGTGAATGCGTGCAGTCGGCCGTCTCCGTATCTGCCAGCGACGAATAGTTGCCCGTTCATGGCTGATGCTTTCGAGAATCCTTCACAGAGGCGTGTGAACCGCCATTGTTCAGTCCCTGCTCCATCGATACCGTAGAGCGTGCTGATGCTGTCGTTGACATCCTTCTCACCGGTCTGGCGCACGAAATTCGCACACAAACTCCCGTCTGCGATAGATACTGTTCGGAGGCGACCCGGACGCGATAACCGCCACTGTTCCGTTCCATCCGCTGCGTGTAGCGCGTAGAGAGACCCACCGTCGCCACGTGCGTAGACTGTCGACCTATCGGTAACTGGATCACCGTAGACTCCCGCTGTCTTCCAACGCACGTCACCGGTCGCTGGGTCAAGTCCGTATGTGAAATTTCGGGTACTCGTGATGAGGGTACCCCCCGCGATCTGTGGTCCCTCCCCCATCCGTGTCGCAGTCGCCTTCGGTTCAAACGTCCATTTCTCCGCCCCATCCGAGAGGTCTAGCGCGAAGAGACCAGTCTGCTCAGTCTGGACGTACAGCGTGTCTTCGTAAACGAGTGGAGACGCTACAACCGGGTCATGCTTAGCTATATCACGCTTCCAACGGAGGGATCCATTCCCAGTGCCAAACGCAAACAGATCTTCCGCAAACTTCGAATCAGTATGACTCGTCGGAAGACTACTGTTCGGCAAGTATACCGTCCCCTCCTCAACCGTCGGGCTTGCCTGAATAGTTCCCGCGTCGCCCCACTCACGACGCCACATCTCCTCGCCCGTTTCGATGTCGTAGACGAAAAGTGTCTCGTAGTCGGTGGCGTATACGTGTCCGTCTGCGGTGGTCGGGGCGAGCCAGCCTGATTGGGGGTGTTGTTTCTGCCATCGCTGTGTACCGTCGGTGGTATCGAGGGTAGCGAGTCCGTTGGTTGAGCTTGTTGCAAAGACCCATTCTCCTGTATTGTCGATGGCGGGCTGTGGAATCCGTTTCCCGAGCGGAATATACCAGTCCAGAGAGATGCCGGTCGTTCGGAGTTCCGGAGGGAGGTCTGATTGGTCGGCCGTCGTTGGGTTCGTGACTGGCTGCTGGCTTGAATTCGAGTCGCTTGAAAGACAGCCTGCTCCGGTGGTCCCAGCGAGAAGAGCAGTTGATGTGAGGAGATCCCGACGCGATAGTGACACAATTCTAACTTAGCGAGTTATCGTATAAGCTTTCAGGTTCGTACGTGATCCCTGCTTCGCGTCGGTCTCGCCGTCAATCATGAGCAGTATATTCAAATGGGAAGCGAAACCCTTCTTCGATATGGTTACCCGCCGCCAGACCCTCCAAGCTATCAGCACAACAGCCCTCCCAGCACTTGCAGGCTGTACAACCGATATTCTCGACTCCGGCAAGTCCCAAACAAGGTACACGCTTAACATCGAACCAATCGAAGTCTCCCCGGTCGAACACGCCCTCTTCGACCCCGACGATGACGCCCTCTTTGGCAACCCAGCGCAGACCGCGCTCGCCGCCATTCTCCCCGACGGCCGACACACGACGTACGGATACGAACCACTGCCCGATGACGCCTACGTTGAATACGAAGGGAGCTACTATCAGACCACGAACCTCGTTACCGGTCGCAAGCAGATGGAACGCACTCTAATCCGGGCTGAACCACTCCCAGACAAAGCTGACGTTCCCAACGACGCGATACTAGTAGACGAACTCAACCGACCGGCCGCGAGGGTCGTCAAGATCCTCCACAGCAACGCAGTTACTGGCGGTGAAGGGAATAGCGCGGAATTGCTCCGCGAGGACGCCTACGTCTTACGCCGCCCCGTCGAGCGGGAGAGTCGTCTTGCGACGGGCGAGTTAGACGGTCGCATCGTGACGATGACTGACGGTGGAAACTGGGCCTATCGACTTCATGTAACTCACAAGCGCATCACCGAGACAGCTCACACGACGCTAGCCATCGAAGTGGCTAATTCTCACTCACAGTTCCGAGACGTTGTTTTCGGGTCGCGTATCGACGTCGAACTCACGCCCGAGAATCTCTCGGCGGACGTTCGGAACCTGCTTGAGGACGCCGTCCGGCGAGAAACCTACGAGGAGACCGTGCCGCTCCCCGAGACGTTTGAAGCGTTACTGACGGCGCTCGGTTTGAAGGCCGTCGATACGGCGGTTACTGGGAAATTGCTGTGGTATGATGGTGAACTCTACCGTTGTGCGCTGTACGTCAACGACAGTTCTTAATTCCGCCTTCATTAGATGCCACCTGAACACCACAGTATCTCCAGTCATCTTATCGCCGGATTCATCGTACGCACCTCTATGGTGGTTTGGGTGACAAGAATAGCTTGAGGACACCGTCTAGTTTTCTTCTTCAACTGACGTGTGTTCATCGAGGGCTTGATGCGCCGCGTTTAGGGTTTCTGATTATACTCTGTTGCACTAATTATATTAATTAAAAGTCTGTGACGAATTCATTTTCGGAGTCAAGTCCTGAGGTACTCCCTTGCTTATCTGTAGACGGCAAGATCTCACGAACAATTCACTATAGAAAACCGGTTCCTTTATTATAACCACATTTACATTTGTCCGTATTGAACGGTACCCCCCGAACCGATTTCCCGTCAACGGCTGGTGAGTATCAATGAGCCCCGATCAATCAAGCCACTCCACTTCGTCTTTAGCATCCAAGAAGCCACCTCGAAGCCCGCCAACGAAGCGAGCATCACTCGTTGGTAGCGTTGTAGGGGTATGTATCGGCCTGAGTTCACATTTTCTATTACTGGATTATTCTATAGTATCCATTACCATTTGTCTCCTATACTCCATCGGGGTTACGCTCATGATCGACTACGTCAGTATCCTCCGACAGACCCCCTACGATGGCGGGAGTTGGTGGACGATTGCCTTCGGTGGGACCACTGGACTCGTTATGATGGTTGTACAGCTGGTCTACCGGCCGATTGTTCCAGATGAGATCGCAGTAAAGCGCGTCCTCCCTGAGGGAGTGCGGACCATTCCATTTAATTTCATCCTTATCCTGTGGCTTCTCATGTTCGGTGTCGCGTTAGTCTCACTGACATACGGAATCGGAATGGCAGTAACGGACATGTCCGAAGGATAAGGTCGTGTTCACGGGTATCATAATTACCCTCGTTCGGCCGGAGGAGACTAG
This sequence comes from Halorussus salinus, assembly GCF_004765815.2. Taxonomy (NCBI): domain Archaea; kingdom Methanobacteriati; phylum Methanobacteriota; class Halobacteria; order Halobacteriales; family Haladaptataceae; genus Halorussus; species Halorussus salinus. The sequence goes on from NZ_SBIS02000012.1 coordinate 142,097, forward strand.
ACTGAGGTGGTCAAGCGTTTGGGTACCACCGTTCGCCGTTGATATACATTTTCGCCAATCTGTCTAATTCCCATCGCGTAAAGCCAGTATGCATTTTAATACATATTGTTACATACTACTAAGTGATATGTGGTCATAACTTCACTCAATGGACATCGGGACCGCGTTACGAGCCACCCCACTGCTATTCAACGAAGGTGCAGACCGACTCCGAGACGACCTCGCGCCACACATCACCGCCGCAGTTGAACAGACAGCCCACGACCACGCCGACGCACTCGCAGCCGACATCCCCAAGACAACACAGTCAGCACACTTACCACCATTCGTTGACGACAAAGAACTACCACCCGAGGAGACAGGCGTCTTTGTCATTACTGTACTCTTATATGAGGTTCTTGAATCGGAAACATTAGAGTCGCAACTTGACAACTTCGAGACGCTCGGCGAGTCAATTGCAACCGACCTTATCGCAGATGAACTCGAAGAACACGCGGACGAATCTCTCTCGCTTGACTATACTGCGGTCGCGGCTGACTTCTGTCGGTACCTCGAACGTGAACTCAGTAGCGACCCGGACCTATCCCGGAAACACATCATTCGACTACTGCAGCAACTCCTCGAGCGAGCTAGCGGCGATAGTCAGTTCGACGTGTTCACCGAACAAGGGTTCGATTGGATTGACGATGCCTATATTCGGAACCGTACGGTGGACCCCGAGTACTGCTGGCGGCGGGCGTTCACGTTCTCCGAACTCAATGAAGGGTACGCGATTGACCGGGATTGGCCGGGCGAGGAGTACACGACAGTCACCGACCGGCTACTCGCAGATCTCGCTGATGGCGGTGGGACGGTGCTGGTGAGTCCGCCCGGCGCTGGCAAAACGACGACCACTAGAGCGACGGCCATCGAATGGTATAATCGACATCCAGACGGAGTTATCCTCTACCATAAAGGCGGTGACCCAATCACCGATCCTGACCGGCTAATCGCCGCAATTCAGCAACTCGCTGCGGACATGCCGGTGCTGGTGGTTGTCGAAGATGCTGCTCGCCAGAGTGTCGTCCCTTTCTATGAGGTTCTTGATGCGTTGGAGCCAGCCGACAACGTGTGTTTTCTGTTGAACTCGCGGGAGCGCGAATGGAAGCAGTTCGACGACCATGCAAAACACCATGACGCGTTCGACACTGATAGTCAGAACTACCAAGACGTCCTTACAACGCGAACCCGGTATCCCACACGGCGTGATCTCTCGGCACTCACGGAGTCTGAAATCGAACAGTTCATTGATCAGTTTGAATCGGTGGCTGACCGACGGGTAGAGGCGAACCCCGATGAGTTAGTTGGCCAGATTCACACCCAGCATGGCGCAAGTCCGATGCTCCTGCTGTCTTATCACCTCCCAATCGGTGGTGTCGAAGCGATGCCCGACGACGAAGCATCGGCACTCGAAGCCAACGTCGCTGAAACGTTCACCCACATCACAACGCAGGATGCCAGTGACTACGACGAGGTATCGGACGCTAAGTTGTTCGAACACGTGAGCTTGCTCGCCAACCTCTTGAACGCCGCCGAAATCCCGGTCCACCGAGAACTCCTATATGTTATCGGCGACGATGAGGAAACCTTCCGAGCAATCGATGAGATACGGACCGCGCTTGACAGCTGGTTGTTTTTCGGCATGGACTCCGACGACCAGCCTCTGACTCACCATCCTGTCTGGTCGGAACTGTACCTCCAACACTACCTCGATACGGCGACGGTCGAGAGCATCGCACGCGATCAGTTTGAGAGCGTCTTGAACGCGTTGTTTCGGTTCCTCGAAGATGCCGACCGACGCGAAGCAATCGAACGCTATCTTGGTCGGCCAACTCAACGGCTTCGCGCACACAACAACCATTCTGAAACGCTATCAAATTGGTTCGTTCGCGCAGTCTTCGAGATTGGGGAAGCTCGCCCGCGACTCACTCCGCTATTTGGAACGATGGAGTACTCCGGTCTCTCACTTCCGGATAACTGTTCGCAGACAGCTACCGCGAACTGTACGCTCTCCCGGTATCAGATGCACCGCAAACAAGGCCATCCCGACATCGCGACCCAAGAACTGGAAGCCTTTCGAGATCTCTCAGCTAGTGGGAGTGAGGGTGAAGCCGACTCGATTTATTATAATGCGAAAGGAAACTTGGCGCATGTCGTAGGTGATTTTGCGACCGCCCGTGACTACCTCGAACGGAGCCTCGCCATCGAGCGGAAACTCAATAATCATGCGGGTGTAGCAAGAAGTCTTGGAAATCTTGGAAATATTGCTCGCGACCAAGGCGATTTTGAGGCGGCTCGAGAGTACTACGAGCAGAGTCTTACAATCCAACGTGACCTCGGTAACCGTGCGGGTGTAGCAAGAGGTCTCGGTAATCTTGCTCTCGTCGCCCGAAATCAAGGTGACCTTGAGGAGGCTCGTGACTATCATAAGCAAAGTCTATCGATCGAACGTGACCTTGGTAACCGTGCGGGTGAAGCAAAGAATCTCGGTAATCTTGGGCTTGTGGCTTTTGAGCGGGGTGATCTTGAGAAGGCACGTGACTACCACGAACAAAGTCTCACGATCAAGCGTGATCTCGGTAATCGTGCGAGTGAAGCAAAGAGCCTCAGTAATCTCGGGAATGTCGCTTTTAAGCAGGATGATTTCGAGGCGGCTCGAGAGTACTACCAGCAGAGTCTCACAATTGAGCGAAACCTCGGTAACCGTGCTGGCGTAGCGAGGACTCTCAATAATCTCGCGGGTGTCGCTACGAAGGAGGGCGATTACGAGGCGGGTCGTGATTATTACGAGCAGAGCCTTGCGATCAGTCGTGATCTTGATGATCGTGCGAGCGAGGCACGAAGTCTTAGTAATCTTGGGATTATTGCAGAAAAACAAGATGACTTTGAGGGGGCGGTGGAGTATCTTGAAGAGGGATATGCTATTTTCCGGGAGCTTGGCGCAGTCCGTATGGAACTGCAGACCATTTCGAATCTAATTCATACGTATCTGCGGGCGGAGAACGAGGATGCGGCGCTAGAGTGGTGTCGGAAAGGGATCGAACGCTGTGATTCGATTGACCTACCGGTCGAAGAGCGGGCCTATAAGTTCCGCCGTAACCGTGCCCAGTTAGTTGAGACACCCGAACGCACGTTCGAACTATACAATTACGCGTTGGATACGATTCTTGACGATAACGCCAGTCAGGCGGTTCAATTACTCCAAGCGATCTGGGAGCGCCGCGACACATTTGAGCCAGATGACGATATTTACCCAGTCATTCTTGGCGCGGGTGTTGGCGTTGCCGCACATCTTGTATCGGTCGATACGGATAGCGATATAGACCCGGAAGACGTACTTGAAGAGATTGAACCGGACGACGACCAGCTGGCGGAAGCGGCCCGCGTTCTCTACGAGTATCTGCACACAGAGACTGTCGAGACAGCGCCAGCGGAATTCATCAAGCAAGCACGGGAACTCGTTGAGCAAAGACGGGAAGTGGACGAAGAGGAGTTCGGTCTCGACGAATTAGAAGCACTTGCATATGCGAAGCTATTACAGGCGGTGCAGGCAGTCGTTTAATTGAAGCTTCTTGAAAGGCGCTCTCGTTCTTGTTGGATTTCTGTAGATGGGGGTGGAATACCCTCTACGCTCAACAAAGTGCTTACATGTAGTAGATACATCAAGAATACACGTTGTATTAGCAGACTCAGGTCCATCTCCGCCAGTGGAAATCTGTGCCCTATTGGTCACTCATCGGTGTTGCCACAGAGCGTGTTGCAGAGGCTCTTATAGACGTGAACGATACCGTGGTAGAGGCTGGTGCGGGCGCGGTCTGAGGCAAAAATGACGCCGAGAAGTCCGACAAGGAGTGCGCTGACACCGAGTATCAGGTCGCGGTGACGGTCGAAGAGGCATTCGGGGGAGCAGTAGACGGTTATTCGCGAGATGTCTTGATCTATGGGCGTGATTCCGGTGAGGTCTGCGGGACCATACTTAGCGCGAACAAGGTAGGTTCCGGTTTTCGAGATGTTCGTGATCACAGTATACTGGGCTACGTCGGTCGGTTGCAGTCCGTTATCATAGCTGTAGATGACGTTGCCGTCTTCCATTCCGTCAACTCCCTCGTCGCGTTTCGGCTTGCCGTCACACTCCTCGGTCTCGCTACGCCCGATTCGCCGGACCCCAATCGAGTTATCGTTCACGATACAGTCGTCTGGCCCGAATAAATACAGCATCGTGGGCGAATCGCCAGCATGCCAGACGCCAAGAATATCCGACACCGTCCGGTTCGAGTGATTCACAACGCAAATCGTCAATGTCTGTTCGGTGCCCGCGTCGATTCGGCGCTCGTCGGGAAACACATGTACGGTGATGTCCGGTGGCGTCGTTGGTGTATCATTACGTACGGCCGTATCGTCCGCTATCGGACGCTTACACGACGAGTGCAGTTCTGGCGTGGCTTGCGACTGGCTTGTGTGTGGCGTAGCTGTCCCAGCGAGTACCACAACGAGAAAAATAGCTATGAGTATTTTGCATCGTGTCATTTGTTCCCACGACCCAGACTAAACCGACGCCCCAACCCTTCTAAAATCTAACTACTACCGAGAACGACTAACCGATCAAGCTACTAATGAGGGGATTCACCGGCCTCCGTATTGGTTGTGGTCCTACGCTACTCCGCATCAACGAATACCGGTCGCTTTCTATTTGATTTGGCAGAACTCGATTTCGGTGTTGTAGGGATTGTCGTCGTGCCAGACGACGCGCTTCCCGCCTTGCTTGACGTTCACGAATCCGAACCGGTCCGCATCACCTTCCGTGTTCATCTTCCCATTCACGAAACTGGCGACCTCGCTGGCGGTCCAGACGCCCTTGTACGTGTCCGTCTCACGCATGAACTGCATGAGACAAGTGTCCTTCCGGACGTAGAGACCGTCGATGTCAGCGGTATCCTCGCCACTATAGATACCGTACGTGGTGACGGACGCCGTATCTGGGTCTGCTGGACGGTTCACTGCGAACGCGACGTTACAGTCGCCGCAGTGACGGAGTTCGATGAGTGGGTCCGGTACGTCCGTCACTCGCCCGTGAGACTCCTCGGCGTTGTCCTGCTCGAAGCCGGTGGCGGTCTTCCCGCAGTGGGGGCAATCCCGGTCTGTGGTGACGGTCATGCCTTCTTCGCCGCCTACGAGTTCGGAAAGGACTGGGTTCTCGCCGACGATAATGTGGTCGTAGGGGATGCGGTCTTCCTCACTCGGCGGTGCGCCCTTCTCGTCGGGAATATCGGCGGCCCACGCGACATCGCCCTCGTCTGGGGCACCGAGAACGAGGGGGCTGTCGGCCTCGTTGAATTCGACTGTCGGGAGTTCAAGTAGCTTCTGGAGGTAGTGGTCTTGGACGTGGGCGACGTGGTAGGTCTCTCTCTCGATGACTACCTCTTGGCCGGGCACCGCGTCGAGTAGTGCCTCACGGATAGCCTCAGGAGTACTACCGGCCGTTTGCGGTTCTGTGGTCGGTGATTCCGTCGTTACTTCCTCAGTAGTCGTGGACTGAGATGCCGTGTCGAATCGGTCTTCTCCGAGACGGGCCTGATGCCCCATTGTTGCATCTAGATAATCGGGAGGCTATTTCATAAGCTTTTCTATTCTATTTAGGTACAACAGTGAGTTGATGCTACAGGACGGACATCCCAACGACACGGTCTCGATAAGAGCTAAACCACTTCGACACTCTCGGTCAATTCGAGCTGGCAGGTGTCCTGCGTAGGTGTCTGAGTCTCTTCTGTCGCTTCCTCTAACCGCTCCAGATAGTGCCAGTACTCGTTCTGAAACACGGTCGTCGTATCGGCAGAATCGAACCCCGTTTGATATGCCCAGACAAGGCCGTCCTCACCACCGGGATTCCCAACGTGAACCTGGAGTCCCTCGTCATGGGCGCGGGCGACGATTTCCGGGCCATGCGCTCGCTTCCACCGCTTGCTTCCTCCGACGAAGATACCGTCCGCGAGCATATCCGTGGCGAACTCGAATAGTTCGTCTATCGACAGACCGGGCTGAAAGGCGACGTAGCGGTTAAAATCCTGCCGTCGCGGGAGGAGGGGCGCATCACGATGGAATAGGCTTTCGCACAGTTCGCGGGTGGCCTCGGCGTCTCCGTGGACATCGGGCCAGACGATGAAATCTGGCCACCGAGGCATCTCCGTCTTCGCCTTTTCGAGCGTATCAAGCCACTCGTCCATATCGAACTTGCCGCTATACGCGCCGTTATCTACGAAATAGGGAACGTCGTGAGGCGTCATTTTCTGCGGGGTCCATCCCGCGCCGTGGACGTGCGACGGTGCGTGTTCACGGGTCTTCCGTAGGTTCTCCGGCGAAGCCCTAGTATAATACAGTCTCATTATCAAAAATAGCGAAGGTCAGCTTAGGCGTCTTCGCGAGCAGTTTCAAGCGCCTGATGCAGGTCCCGGTTCAGGACCGGAGCGATACCCTCGACCTCGTATCCGCGAGCATTCAGTTCTGAGTGAATGAGGTTCGCAATCTCGCGGGCGTCCTCGCCGCCAAGGTCGTCCGGGTCTACCCCAAGTGCTTCCCAAAAGGCGACCATTTCTACTCTCCTCCCTCGCTCCACATCTCTGATTCTTCACCGCCGACCGGACACGTTCCTCGCGCCCAGCCTGCACGGACGACTTGCCACTTCCCGCCGGGCTGGCCGCCGAACCGACATGGCTCCTCACCGGCCGAGGCCGCTGGGAACGACTTGACGACTCCGAGTTGCAGATTCCACGTCGCAGCGTCTCGGAGGATAGCTGTCAGTGCCGGGCGGCCCGTCCATACGTGAACTGCCTCGGGGGCAAGTCCCGAGGCTTCCCGTGGATTACTCGGACACACCCACACGCCCATCGGTACGGCGACCTGTCGCGGTCGGGTGGGTCACGGTCGGGGCGTCCACGGCCCCCGATGCCTGCCGTCGCACCGTCCGAACAACGGGAAGGCTGTTGAGAGCAGGCACATTCCAATCCTGATGCTTTTTGATGCCTTTCACGGCGATGTTGACGCTTGCACCACGGTCGCTATGGTCTTGATGGGAACACGACCGACACTTGAACCGCTTCTTGTTACGGTTCGCACGATCCGTATGCCCACACATCGGGCACCGTTGGCTGGTGTACTTAGGGTTAACCCACGCGGTCGGAACCCCTTCGAACGACGCCTTGTACGATGTAAGGAACTGAAGGGCGCGGAACGGCAAGTGGTGCAAGCGTCGGTTCATCCGGGTACCGTAGTCGAGACCGTCGCGCATCTCTTTGAGGTCTTCAAAGACGATACACGGCTTCTCGAACTGTTGGCTCCACTCCACGATGTGACGGCTCATCTTATGGAGTCTATCGTGGACAAACCGTTCCTCACGCCCTTCCAGCGTATCGTGAATACTGTCTTTCCCCGCGTTCTGGACGCGCTTTCGCATCGTAAAGTAGCGGTGGCGCTCGAACTTGATTTCGGGGAACTCGATAACCAACGTGTCCTTGACGCCATGCTCGGAGAGTGCGGTGAGCGCCACGTTGTCCTCGTTCACGTCCACGCCGACGACCGTCCGTGAGTCCTGCTTGTCTCGAACAGTCTGTTCGGTGTTGGTGACGTTGACGTGCAACTCGGCGTTCTCGTTGTGGAACAAGGCTTCTGCCGTCCCAATCTTCCACTCGTCACTTTTGAGTGCGGTCTTGAGAATGTCGAGGTGGGCGTCACTCCCTTTGAGGACGCCCTTGACGTGATTGTACGGCTTTGCACTGATTCGGAACGCCACGTCGCCATCGCCGGAGAGCGACAGGTTGTACCCCTCCTCGTAGTTCGCACGAAGCGGGTACACACTATCCTTGGTGTGACTCGGGAGTCCAAAGTCGTCGCACTCGTAGTAGTTCTCCATCATGCCGAGTGCCTTTGCAACGACGCGCTGAGTCGTGTTCTTCACGAGGTTGGCGTCGTCGGCCACGCGGTCGGGAATCGCGTCCCAGTCCACGCCTTGCTTGGCGAGGCGGATAGTTTCGTTGTACACCCGGCGGGCTTCGAGGGTGGCGTCGTACAGCAGGCTCTCATTGTCACTCTGAATGTCGAGTTGGAAATCCAGCGTCTTGACGAGAGCCTGTGAATCAGTCATTCTTCGTCTTGTTCGGTGGGTTCCGAGATTCGGACGACTTTCACGTTGGCCCCACGCCAACGTTTCGGGACGGTGACGTGGGCGCTGTTCCCAAACGGTTTGACCTCGCCGTCAAGAACTTCCTCGCCGTCGATTTCAAAGCGATTCGCCATACCTGTGTATATACTTTATATATACTTAATTGTGTCGGATACTTAGCCTCAATATGGCCGAGAAGTGGTCGAACAACACGGTGTACACCGTCAACTACCACTCCGTGTGGTATCCGAAGTACCGCCACGCGATACTCGAACCAACCGAAGACTCGCTGGACGAGTGTTTCCGCGACACATGCGAGGAGTACCAACCTACACGAACGACTCTACCAATACATCACGACGCACCAGTACAACCCTGCTCGGGCGTGTTCCACCCCGACCACAGACGCTGTTGGCGGTCGAACCTCTACCTCACCTTCTCCACGGTTGCCGCTGGATGCCGCTGGAATTGACAGACATACTAGTAGCCAGACGGTGCCACCGCCACGAGGAGCCACCCTAAGGGGCGGGCTACATGTCGTGACGGATCCAGACCGCGACCGGTTAGGGGTGGTTGCGTGAGAGGTGTCTCCCTCTCGGGGCCTGATCTGGTCCGGCCACTCCGTTATCCGGCCACCTCGTCTGTTGCCGGACTCCCTGCGTCACCCAGCGACGGTTCGCCTGGTAGGTCGGCCTCCTCGGTCAACACCACGACGTTCTCCTTGTAGGTCAAGCCGTCTGTGGTGCGTTTCTTCTGGGTGGTGATGAGCCGGTGCTTGCTTAATTCGGCCATCGCGTCGAGGGTGCGCCGTGCCAATTCTTGGGCATAGTTCTTCGACACACCTTCTTCGTTCGCGCGAATCCAATCAGCAAGATCTGACGACTTCAGGTAAACACGCCATCCGCTACTCCCGCTCGTCCATAACTGGTATCGGCCGGAATCGTCACGCTCCCGCCATGCCTTCGCTGCAAGCTCGTCGGGCTTGCGGTTAGTAACGCTCGCGAGCATTTCATCATCGTAGCGAGCGAGGCGTTGGATCGGTAGCAGGTCGGCCGTCGAGTGGGCGACTGCGCCACCGCGATTGAGTGCGTCTTCCTCGCCGGGCAGGCGGGCGTAGTGGTTGCCGTCGTCTTTCGTAATCCGTTCGACACGCTCACCATCCACGTCGAGAAGCTCGTCCATGATGTTCGGCTCGACGTTCTCGTACGCGAGGTGCGCGCCTTTCTCTAGCTCGCGGGACTGCAGTTCCGCGATCATTGAGCGGGTGCCGTTTGCTTTCGCTTCGAGGGCGTTGAGTCGCGCGTCGTGTTCGCCTTCGACTGTCTCCTCTATATCTGTGAGTCGCGTTTCGGCCTCGCGGCGCGCCTCGCGCTCTTGGGAGAGTTCGTCGCGGAGTTCGGTTACTTCTGCTTCAAGGTCGGCAATCTGTTCTCGGAGGTCGGCGGTCGCTTCCTGAATGCGTTGGTCAATGAGTTCGTCAAGCTGTTCGTCGGCCGGAGTCTGCGATTCGTCGGTGGGGGTGTCGGTGGTCATCGGTTCTCGGGAGTGATCTTGGGTGATTCGGTGGCGATACCGCTAGGCGTGCATGCGCGCGAAGAGGAGCGAACAAGGGGGCGTCTGGGCTACCCGCGTGTTCTCCCGTGTAGGCGTCGCTGTCGCGGACACGATGGGTCGGCGGGCAACTCGAACTCGGCCACGTCGATATCGAGTGAGGCAGCGGTCCGCACAAACAACTGGGTAAGGAGAATCCGGCCCTCCTCGGTGAGGTCGCAGGTGAATCCGCGTGCGTCGTCAGGGTGGTCGCTCTTCGTCAGGAACCCCTGCTCGACGAGTTCGTTGAGCCGCGGGTAGAACTGGCCGCCCTCGGTGTTGGTCTGGCCGAGTGTTTCGAGTTCGTCCTTGACATCCGTCCCAACCGGTGTGTCGTTCGCTTGGTTCGCGCGGTAGGTCGCCAGCAGGAGGTCGCGTTTGTAGCTCGTGAGATCGGCCGCCATCTCCGTGAGTGAACGAAACGAATTCATCGACGGTCACCTCCCGTGCGAGCAGTAGATTCCGTGGGCAGTGTGCAACCGCAGGGCTGGAGGGTGTGTTCCGTGGGACTATCGGCAGTGATCGCGGCAATCTTCGAATTACAGCACGGACACTCACCATCTTCAAGCGTCGTCGTCGTACTCATCGGTCGGTCACCTCCTCGTTCGCGCGGCGAATCCGCTGGCAGAACTGGCACGGCGCGTACCGCTGGTCTTGAGCGTCGGCGCGGGCGAGTTGTGTGAGGTCGTCGTGGTCCACCGGGCACAGCGGGGTATCGTCGTGGTCGGTCTCGTGGTAGGCGTACGTATTCGTCCGATTCGTCGTCCGGACGAGAACGGTGTCACTTGCGGGAAACGGATCCTGTTCGGTGCGGCGATCCAGTTCCTCGCGCGTCGGGTCAGCAACCGTCTCCGGGTCCGGACACGTATGGCTCGACAACTGGACCGTCGGCGTTCCACACCCGTCGCACACATCGAACGTCTCGGGAATAGCTTCCGAGAGGTCCGGCCCGACCTCCTCGACCGCCTGCGTCATGACTCGCCCTCCCGTTCGAAGGCGTTCGTTTGGCTCGGGGCAGAATCGGACTCAAGTTCGATGCCGGTCTGTTCTGCACGTCGGCGCGCGAATGTATTCAGCAGGATGCGGGCTTGCTCAGTCGTCGCATACTCGTTGGTGCGGCCATCGCGTTCGGCCTTCTCCAGCAACCCGCGCTCAACGTGTTCATCTAAATTCTGGTACAGCCGCGAATGATTAATCTCCTCGGGGTACTCGGTATCGAGATACTGCTTGATTGCGAGGCCCTTCGGTGGACTGTCGCGACGTTCGAGCGCCCGGACCGCGAACAAGAGATCGCGCTCGAACGCACGGAGGTCCGCGACCGACCAAGAGGAGTCCACGCTCATCGCGGGACTCCTCCCGTCGTCAGGGTAGTTGCTAAGCTAGTCGCTGGTCGTGCGGGACATTCAAGTCCCGTCTGGGTAAACGCGAACATGCGGTTCGTTCTCTTAACGACCGCACGATAGGCCCGTGATGCCCCACGGGTCTTTTCTAAGACCAGATGGCCTACCGAGCAGTCTTGTTTTCTCGATTATAACAGGGGATACTTATTTCTAATGCATAATACTATGCACCAGAATATGCTGTTTTGTGCATTAAGATCGCCTATCAGCGGCGTTAAATGGCTTATACCCATTCCAGATACCACAAATGAGACGGCCGCACGTTGATTGGATGACTCGTGCGGACGATGCAATTCTCGAATTTCTACTTAACGAGGGCAATGAAGAGTTGGTTGCTACTCCCGGTGTTATTGAGGCGAATCTCCCATATACACTCTCAACGGTAAATCAGCGCCTGCGCGAACTCAAAAATGGGAATCTCATCGCGTATGAAAACGAAGAGCGAGCATTATACAAACTAACTACAAAAGGTCGCGCATATCTCGCTGGCGAACTTGACGCAGAAGAACTCGAAAGCGGCGAGAAGTAGTTGATGATCGGTCGGTCAGTCCATCGCTGGACACGAATTTTTTAGTGTTTCTGGTCGTCTTCGTCGTGGCGACCGTCGGGTTCGTAGTTCGGATGGCTTCGCTGGTGTAGTCCGGTTCCCTCGATCGTCGTGTATCCAGCGCATTTTGAGTTCGATTTGGCCCGTATCTATCTTCATCTTGGCCACGGTTTGGTGGCATACTCGGCGCAAGACCGTCCGACTAAAAGGGCGTATGGCGAGCGTGAACGAATAAACCCAATTATTGACAGTATGGCATCTGGTTCATCGATGAGTAGGCAGTAGAGTCGATGAACCGAAGTCAACGACTCTCGATACCATATTAGAGTTACAACAGCCTATTTTTAATATAGCGTACGCTTGGCATGACCCAAATATATAAATCCCATAACCAATTATCCTAGATCGAGGCTAACAAATGACAACTTGGGCTGAAGATTTCTACGAAATCCCGGAGGCAGTAACCGCCAATGAAGAGCTTCAAAACAACATTTTAGACTTAGTAAATGAACAACCTATTCACGGGAAGGTAACTCAGGGGGGTAACCGAACCGAATCTCTCCGTGAAATCTTGAGAGAGTATTTCCGAGGTGAGACCAACTTAGAGCAAGCGTTTCAAGAAGTCTCCTCGGAATTGCCGCGCCACGAGTCACCTCACGCGAGCAACAATCAGGTATTCGCAAAGGGGTGGGCAGAACGGTTAGTTCGGACACAAGCCAGTCGGTTCTACAACCAAGCCGTACTCCTGCTTCTGCAAGAACGCGGCGACCAGACCTGTTTCATCCCTCACTCTTCCGAAGAGGATGTTAGTTCTGACTGTACGCAGATGCTGGCAGGAAATGAAGTAGAAATTGAATTACTCTTAAATCGACTGCGGCGCGCCCATGTAGATGGGGAGTGGCACGAAGAGGTTATGATTCCAGACCATCCGCATTGTACTCATACAGTTGTCTCTACGTCAGAATCCATGTAGGAAGCAAAACACCTCGATTGGTAACTACCCAAAGTCGTCAAAATCGGCTTGCTCAGCTATTTTCTGGACAAAATCTGTGCCGTTCATGCGCTTCTGAATCGCTTGAGCAGTTTTCGGTGAAATTTTCCATTTATCTGCTGAGTCTGCTACATTCTCAATATACTCTTGAAGTTCTGACCGCTCGAGGATTTCGATTACCTTCTTAGTCTCGTCTACAAATCGAGACTGTTTCTCAGACCCGATATGGTCCCAATGAGGATGAGCCTCCTTCACTATTTGTTTCGTCTTAGTTGTGTTTTCCATAAGGGCAGTCCGGAGTAGCGCCTGAATAATTGTAGCCACGAATTGCTCGCGGTCTTCTGGTTGGTCAACGTCGAAAGGATAGTATTCCGTGGGAAGAGCCTCGTCTGGGTCCATATTGATGGGGAACCGGGATGCTAGCTCCGAAAATTGGAATGGAAGAGAGTTTTCGATTAAGACTCCACTCGTGGAAGAGTGCGAAAACTGTACAAATGGTGTATCTGTCTCCGTTAACAACTCCCTTGTCGAGAGGTCAGACAGCGAAGAGTAACAAACCTCGAGTCCGAACTTGGAGGAGTCAAGTAGGGCATCTAGATTCGTTCGGTCCAATAGTTTCTCGGGATTTTTCTCGAATCGTTTATATCGTCGAAGTTGGTCCGAATCCAATCTCTCAGATTTGCACTCCGCGATTATTGAATAATTATCCAACTCAGAAGATAGGATAATATCAGGATGGACATCGTCGTCTCCAATTTCAAATTCGTGTTCGATTAAATCACATGCATATTTTCGATCTGACAACGAATGGGAGAATCCTTCGTTACCTTTTGCAAGGGAGATCCAACCGTTTATTTGAACCGTATGAGCCGAGACACTATACATCCTATATGTCCATCACTGCTGCGGGGTCATAATGTTGTTGAATATTAGAAAATATTCGGAGGGCAGTGTTACCGCAAGCGTCGTCATAGAGGTAGACACGAATCCAAGTTGGGCCAACCTCTAAGGTGATTTTGTCCCCGTTGTGGAGATCGACTCCTTTCATCTTGTAATAGTTCTCGCTAAGCTGTGTCGTCGTCCCCATCAGACGGAAGGGATTTTTTGCGTTAACGACGTATGAGAGGAACTCTTCAATGTCATTTATTCGGTTTTCTAAGTCGATACGAAGATGTTTCCCATTAACTCGGGTACCATGATCTACTTCGCTATAGGAAAGCCGATACTTTCCCTCTATTTCGTGGACCATCTCCCGGTATATGTTTTTCACCTTCTCTACAATGTCGAGGTGCAGTTGGATATTAGTACCTCCACGAGCAGTAAATGCCCCGTCGCTGGTAATCCGCTCCGTGATATAGTCCGACCCTTTACTGTGGCGGATTTTAACCCGTGAAAGGGAGAGTATCTTCTCAATGTCTATATCGTCTTGAAACAGCGAATAGATTCTATTAGTATCTTCACCATTTAGGTCCAGTCGAAGGTCACCAATCCCACCTTGCTCTTTGATATACTCTGGTGGGAATGCATCTTCACCCAGTTGTTTTAGACCAGCACCTTGGAACTCACCCCACTCTATTATTTCCTTTTGGGTACCATTGGGAATCCAAGGGTGATCAAGACCATTACCATCCGTTGTCGTCAATCTATTGAAAGTCTGTTGAGCAGATTGCGAGCCTTCCAGTGTGTAAAGTGACCAAAATCGGTTATCGCTGGCATCTAAGTAGTAAGTACCTCCATCACCGTAATTAATATCCAACCGGTATAGTTCGGCGTCAATAGGGCTATATGTAGTTATTATTTCACTCTCTTCAAGGAAATCCTCGGCCGAAACATTAGACTCAATAACATAGGTCTTGACCATTTCCTGACCTTTGTCAAGTCGCTGATCTTGAGAAAGATTTCTTTGAGTGCCCACTAATCGTTGTTGAAAATAGTCATGTAATTCGTTCCGGCTGTAGAATTCAGTTGTGGACATTTTTTATAGCTAACTTGTTCATTAGGTGTTCTGTACTAACTTAACTAAAGGCTTGTGTAAATGCGTTTTTACTACGACCGGATTCGTCGTCCTAAGAGGAGGGCCTCCATGCACTTGATGATTCCCCTGAAATCGGTCATTTCACCACTCTCTATATCTAAAGTCAACTTCTAATACCCTCACTACAGAGACCGCCGACGAAATGGTTCAAATATGGAGTCTCCACGCGCTCCTCGTACGCCGAGTCCAACTCACCTCGTTGCAACATCATTGCCGGTAAAACAAGACCTATCCGAGTAATCCGGAATTGTGTGGTGTGACTGAGCGAGCTTCAAGCGGCGGACCGTATCACTACTAACCAATGAGACCGTCTTTTGGATAGAACTCATTGGTTAGCAGTGCATGGAATTGGATTCTCCCCGCTTGGAAACACCTGCTTGGTCGTATGGTGAGAAATAGATTGCACCGGCAATAGTGCTAACCAATGGATTCAACTCCGATAGCCGATTCATTGGTTAGCGTGAGACGAATCCTATTCCGACCGTTTCCACCGAATTCAGATACCAAGAAGCAAATATAGCGATTGAGAGCGGTTCTGACTAACCGACCCCTCGTCCACTATGCGTCGCTTCCGTCGGCTGGCCCGCTGTACTCCTCCAACTCGACACCCGTCAACACTAACCGAGTCGTTTGCGACGCCGCCACTTGCAACACTCCGAGGAACGCGGTCGCCACAACCTCGACTGTTCCGAGCGTGGGCGTCTCGATCTGGCCACCGTTACAGTCGCGACAGTACACCCGCGGGAGGTTCCACTGGTCGTGCCCGGCTGTGCGATACGCATAGACGGTGACGCAATGTCCGTCATACAGGTCCCGGCCACAACAGCAACAGGTTCCTCTCGCACCGTCCAGCCCGACCTGCAATCCAGTAAGCACCTGCTCGACATCCGTCTCGACGCACACGGTTTCGGCCTCCGACTCAGCGTACGCCATCTAGCGACACCTCCAACACACCACACCTTCACCGCTTGTCTGACCGCCACACTCGGGACAGTCCGCAACATCAAGTCCGAGGCCCGACCGCCGCGCTTGTTCTTCGGCGCGCTCCATGCGCTCGCATTCACGACAGATCCGGTGGGGCGTCGAACACCCACATTTGCGACACCCCATACTCACACCCCTTCCGAACGGACTACACTCGGTTTGCTAGCGGTACGCTTTTCTTCGCGTAGTGTTGACTCAAACATGGCTTTCTCCGTGCAACGGAAAGCCGTGGTCTCGGGTGTTGGCGCACCCGCGGACCGTTCTCCCGAGGAGAGAGAACAAGCCCGAATAGCCTCGGCTTTCCTAACTAGAGTTATACACTTATTTAACTTAAAACTACTGGATGCAAAACGTAGGTTAGAACTCCCATCGGCAAAGAAAATATGCGTTTCACACCACTCGAATCGTACTTAAGTTGCGCTCTATACCGGCTACTGAGATTGGAGTCCCTCCGGTTTTTGAAGTATGTTGAGCTAACCAATGAAGGCCGCTGTTTAGTTGGCGTCATTGGTTAGTAGGACGGCGATGGAGAGAGTGTCTCTTGAAGGTGTCTGAATCGTGTGGGCTTTCATGATTTTCCCGTGCCCAAGGAGGTTTACTGAAATGACTTGGACAATACCTTTTTTCGGTATTCACGATTAACAGCAGTACGGTATACCGCGGGGTTATGCGAATTACGGTGTGATGACCGCTCTGCACGGCTCATTTCTGTTTGAACTGCCCTCTGCCAATCTTCTTCGATTGTATTAGTAATGTGTACGTCAAGTGGAGTCGGGAACTCAAACCAATAAGGGTCGGTATCTGATGGCGTTGAAAACTGTCCAAAATCACTGATATATTCAGATAGTTCTGTGACCGCGATACTATCACCCGGTAGCATCAAACCAATCTGGGCTTGATCGAGATACGCCGTTAGGACGTATCGTTGGTTCACGTTCACTGCAATCTTTCGGGAAGTTGGAACTGTAGTTGCAATGCGCTCGTCACCCTCGTCCAGTCCTGTGAAATCAATCAGCTTGCTAATCCAATCAAAATAGGCTTCTATCCACTCTTTAGAGGGCGTGTGTTCAACAGCTTCCACGAGATCTTCGTGTTGGGTGTCCTCAACAGGAGTTGATGACGGCTTCGAGAATGGAAGTGAGTTGTTGATTGATGGCCCGGTGTTGGTCATAGATACTGTTGGGTAGTCCGTTGTAGACTGTACGTCATCGGCATACGTCTGTAGCTCCGAAAAATCAGTTAGTTCGGTGTGAGACCAGAGCTGCTCAAACCACTGTTGAAGTTCCGCTGTTTCAGACTCATCATCTAAACGAACGCCAATCTCAGCATTCCTACTGAGGCCAGCGTCCGTCAGATTAGCAGAACCAATAAACGCAGTAGCATCACCCACCACCAGCTTCGCGTGTAGGTTTCGACAGTCATGGATTGACTCTCTATTCTTCTTGATAAATTCAATAGTGCTATCTCGTTGGTCGGCAGACTGCGTTCGCATCCATTCTTGCACATCGGTGATGAGCCGCCAAGACTCGCAAGAGTCGATGAGTTCGCGAAGAATACTCAGTGTGATATAAGGGGATGCAATAGCCAGTGATTCGGCGTTAGATAATTCTTCAAGAGTGTCATTGAAGGGAGAAACACCACCATTGCCATCAAAATCGTGGTACAATAATTTCATACTCATGAATTTTCAATCGGATATTTCTACTCCTGTGCTTGTAATAGTGTTCCTAGAGAAGCTGAATGGGCAATGATGAATATGCGCGCTGTATTCATCATGAAGCGTTCTATCAATTCGCGGAGTTCGACCGCCGCGGCAGGACCAACTCCGACACACCACAGTCGCGTGCCGTCTACATGACGGAAATTGGAAAACATCGTTTACTCCTCGGGCACTCGCTCCCCAACGCCATACTCCAGTACCTTACGGCCCTCCTCGGTCAACCCGTACACACTCCCGTAGCCCTCACACTTCGCCACTACTCCATCCCACCGGAGCGTTTTCAGCACGGGGTAGACGCTTGATTGGCTCGCACCCGAGGAGTACAGTTAATCCAGCACTTCACCGAGGTTGTGGTGGTGAAGATGGCATGATATCGTTGTTTCCGAGTTTGAAGCGGAAAATCGTTTCTCAAACACTAGATTGTCGAAAGTGAAGTTGTTCTACGTCCTTCGGAAGCTCCTCGAAGTTGTCGTCTGCTCCAGCGGTGAGGGTTGCATTGCGTTCGTGGACTAAGGCAGTTGCGTGAGCGTCGGCGAGCGAGATTTGACCATCGGCCTTCAGTCCGCCAACGAGTCGCCAGTCCATCCGCTCGATGCCTAAGCCACAACGTTCGAGGGCGCGCAGGTCTCGGTCGGCCGCTCGGAGGGATATGCAGTAGTCGGCGTATCGTCGGCAGCTCCCTCGAAACGGACGACGAAATAGAATACTTTACTGGCGTTCGCCTCGGCCTGCTCTTTCTGTAGAGAGTCGAGGGGGGTTCTGGCAAGGAAGTTGCTTTGTGAGAGTGTAAGCTGGGAATTTAATAGGTGTAGCTAACAATTCGCGTGTATACTTATGAGTGGAGGTATTGGGTATGTTGATGTTGATATAGCGGTCGAGGAGACGCTAAATCGCGTGGAAAGCAGCATAGCTAGTTTTCTTGGCTTGAATGAGTTATCGTGGAGGGTCGCGTTCAATGAAACGGGTCTGATTGCGGTGGAGGAGCCGCCGATGGAGTTGGTTGAGTTGACGATTAGCGGCCGTCTGTCTGAGCGTGTCCCTGAGTTTGCTCTGGATGAGTCGGATATGGTCCGGACACCTGTTTTTCCGGTGGGTGTGTATGGATCTATTGAACGGGTTTCGCAAGCAGAGACAGAAGGTTACGAGGAGGTGATAGCGCGAGACGTACTCGAAGTCGCTGAAATTGACGAAATTCTTCCTTCACCGAAGAACGTGTTACAGGCGGTTGAGGACCGGCATCGGGATAATGGGATTGTTGACGGCTTGGGTAATCCTTGGAGTGAGCGTGATTCTGTTCTTGCAGCTGCTACTGCAGAACAGTCGCTAGATGTTGAGAACCCAGATGTGGTGATTAGTTTCGATGTGTTTCAGACGTTTGTTTCCGTGTTTCAGTATCAGGATTTCTTGAAGTACGATATGCATAAAGATGGGGAAATAATACATGAGTCTGACGTTGCTTTTGAGAAGGTTGTGACGGTCGAATCTTTGCCGCCTGAGACTCTTCCGGAGGTCGAGAAGGTGTATGTGTATCAAGATCGTCGAGTAGCAGCATCCGATTATGAGATCACCTCCAAAGATATTCGGGATACTCTCCAAGGACGAGTTCTGAATTGGAATGAACCGTGTACTGTCGCCGACCCGAGTGACCATGGATTACGAACGAAAATCGGAACTATCGCGAAAATTCAGTTGGATGATGATCAAGAGAGCTATCATGGTTTTGTTCGACCGGTAGACAATCTGAGTATCTCCCGGCTATATGATTTCTATGCGGCGATTCGTGTACCGACCACTCCTTACTTAACAGATGAAGTGGCTCAAGAGTCGGCAGACTGGGAAGGCCTTCATGACCATTTTGGAGGTTGGGCAGCGGCCGACAATGGATTTGTGCTTAACGGAAGAGATGAAAGACGTGATATCAATCAGCGTCTCTACGTTAACGGTTATTGGCTGGTGAGGGGTCAAAAATATCGGAGAAAGCGTGAGTTTGAGTCTGATGTTGGGACATTGCAGGAATTCATTGAACGAGAATTTGGCTGCGAGACTTCACTCCGTGAATTTGACGGGACTCGAATCAGTAAGACACCAATTCTGCAATCGGATATTCTGGAGCGAGTTCAAGAAGAAGTCCGTGCGCCACCAGATGAAAGGGATCTCATTGAAGCAGTTGCTGGGTTTGCCAATAACAGCACCGAAATTGATGGGATAGACCAACCACTTTTCCCAAGTGATCTCTCTGTATTCGTCGCGGATACGAGTATCATTGATGCAGGCGTTATTACTCGACTGATATCTGACGGCGATCTCTATGATGCCACGATTGTCGTTCCGGATGTCGTTCTTGAAGAAATCCACCGACAAGTTGAACGAGAGAAAGACCATGGAGACGCAGGACTAGAGGAACTGGAAACACTACGTGAGCTGAGCGATGCAGGCATTGTCGAGTTAGAAATCGTGGACACAAACAGGACAACCGACACGATGGATGGGGTCGAGACAGACCAAACGATCTTGCAAGTAGCGAAGAACCGAGACATCCCGTTGTGTTCTGCTGATCAAACATTACTCAAGTTCGCAGATGTTGCTGGTGTAATTGCGTATCCATTAGAACAAGAAATGTCCATCTCTGAGCAGCTCATTACAAATGCACTTGGTCAACGCGGTGAAGTTCGATTGTCGTATCTTCTCAGAGTCGTGTATAATCAATTAGAGGAGAGTAAGTTCTCTGAAAAGACTCTACACGACCATCTGTTTAATTCGCCGAATAACCGCCCATCGGAGGACATCGGTATGGAGATGCAGATCCGGAACGCAATCCAACAATTAGAACGAAAAGATACGGTCTACAGGCAGGGTGATGTGATTGGCTTGACTGAGGAGGTGGGAGTAGTCCCGACTCTTGAGGCACTTGAGGAAGAGACAATTACAGCAGTAATCAAATCCGAAGATATTTTCGACGAAATTAATCTGCCTGAATACAAGACCGAACTTACCGTTGTCCTACCTTCAATGTTCGAATACTGGGCATCAATTCAAAGTAATTCAGTATACCTTGAAGAGCTAAAGGAACTGCAAAATCTTGAGCATCGGAATAAGATTGATATTGAATATGAGTCACTGCTCCCCGAAGAAGGGCAAGCAGTACTTATCAACCAAGAACAATTTTCAAATCTATTGATGTCACTCAAACACAAGGCCGAGAACTCGTTCCCTCGAATACTCACAATCGACTCTCGTATTATGAACTAAATGGGGAACTATTCTGGCCGCAATTTCCTGTAAGGAGATCCACGAAGGTCAAGTCGTCTATTGTGGATTTTCACTTGGGTGGTATCGGAGTGATTTCGATGACTAATCCGAGAAAATCGCTAACCAATGTAGACTCCATCTCGCCATGCGGCATGGGTTAGTATGATATTCGCTGAGGTGGTATCACTGAAGATTTCTGCTTTTTCTGCTTTAAAAATTCAAAGACAATATCTTTCCGGTCGAGGCGTGCCCACGGGCTTCCATCCTCCGGATGGACCGGGCCGAACGCGCCGAGAGTTTGGGCGTCGTTCTGGATGTTCTTTTCGTAGTCGTAAGCGGGCGGTTCCGGTGGTTGAACACGACCGTTCTTCGAGTTTCAAGCGGATTTGTCGCCGCAATCTCGCCTGTTGGTCAGTCAACTCATCCCGTTCCTCCACAAGTCGCTCGTAGGTGTCCACTAGATTCTCAAGGTATTCGGTTGCATCCTCGTCTTCGTCTGGCAGTAGGTCTTGCTCGACCATCGTCTGAATCCTACGGATATGCTTACAGCCTCCGCTCGGCCGACGATACTGCATATCTCCGCACATCATCACCGACGGGCTTTCGTCCAGTTCACGTGGGTTCACGGTGTAGGGGTCCTTTGCCGGTCGGTGGATATCGTATGTACCGGTACAGTAGCCGTCTTCGTCGGCATGAGGAATAATCAGCATTTCTTGGGTGTGCGCTCGAAGTTCACGCTTCTCGTCGGTCGCAAGTTCGTCTTCGTCGGCGTCTTTCAGCTCAGTCGGCGGTGCGAGCGTAAGCGGAATACTGGGGTTCTGAGTTGCCATCGCATTCGGATAATAGGGAGACTCGCTAATAAAATTTTCTATTCTATTTAGGTACTATATTGCTGGTGGTTATGGATACCTAATTAGAATAGAAAAACTTTTACAATAGTCTCCCCATTATTCAGATGCGATGGCACAAACCGACTCGGAAACTGGAAACGCACGCACCGGCCCAGAACTTCCCACCCGCGATACGTCCGAAAACATCACCGGTCCGCATACTGGCCGTGATAGCTCCAGCGAACCCTACCGATACTGGCGGTGCGAGACCTGCGGACTCGAAACGACCGACGAAACCCTCGAATCCGACGGATGCTGGAGGTGCAACAACTGATGAGCGTCCAATCTCATGACGCTTCTGAGTGGTCGGTTCACCCGACCGCCTCGAACACTCCGAACACCCTCACCGTCTCCGGCCCCGCCGGGGGCGTTTCGCTGTCCGAAGGTGACGAAATCATCCACCGCGAACCTATCGACTCCGAAAGCCTCCGACCGAGTGAACGTCTCATCAAGTTCCGCCGCTACGATGTCGTCAGCATTGCCCGTACCTCCAACATCGTCGCGTACACCCCTACTGGAAAACGCACCCTCTCGGAACCGACGTGGACTCTCCACCTTCGCCGTGACGGGCACGCTGTCGCCTACACTGCCAAGATGGTCGCTCGCGGTCTCTCCGACTCAGACCCGGACTCGAACTGGCGACGTGACCCACCGGCTCAAATGCCATCCACCTACGAATCGTGGCGCGTCTGGGCGAGCGAACTCGAATAACAACTGAGTAGCACTAACCTCCTCATTCTTCTCCTCCCGAACAGAAACGTGGGTAGCGACAACGCTCCACACTCC
The DNA here is from genome assembly GCF_004765815.2 of Halorussus salinus. Taxonomy (NCBI): domain Archaea; kingdom Methanobacteriati; phylum Methanobacteriota; class Halobacteria; order Halobacteriales; family Haladaptataceae; genus Halorussus; species Halorussus salinus. The sequence continues at coordinate 164,480 of NZ_SBIS02000012.1, forward strand.
CGTACGGTTCTTATGCCGTCCTCGACCTCCGCACGCCACAGTCCCGACTCTGGCCTGTTCTTTCCCAGCCCACGTCCACCGTACGTCTCACGTTGATAAATCCGTCTCGGACCGTCTTGGACACCTTGCGGCGCTCCGTCTAGTCGTCCATCGTCCCCGTCGTCTGGCGGGCAGTCGGCCGGGCGCTCAGACTGGTAGTCCCAACGTCGCACTAAGCCCTGTCCCACCGAGGAGTTTCGTTGAACGCCGCGCCCTCGAGGAGGCTGGCGCGAGGAGAGACGACACACCTATCAAGAAGTGGGGCGCTCGGCTCGGTAGTCCTACTGCGGTTGCGGTGGCTAGGTCCAGGAAGGCTGTCGTCGAGGGTCTTGTTGGAGAAGGTGTCGTTGGAGAAGGTGTCGTTGGAGAAGGTGTCGTTGGAGAAGGTGTCGTTGGAGAAGGTGTCGTTGGAGAAGGCTACCAGAATGAAGAGCTGTCCCGATGAAGTCGCCCACACCAGTCAGACAGGGAGCGCCCCGCTGACTACCCCACTGAGAAAAGACCAACGCACCAGAGGGCTACGACGCAGGTGACAGGCTGGCCTTGCGCTCCGGGGACTACCCCACGAGGAGAGACTGGTGGAGACGACGCCGCGACGAGGCTGGCCGGAATTAGGAGAGAGCGCAAAGAGGGACTCCTACTGGAGCGCAGAGGCGGAGGCTCCACCGAGGAGACTGCCACCCACCACAGCAGAAGACTCCGGAGAGCGCGCCAGTGGACTCCTCTGAGGATACTTCTCCCTGCTGTCGAGGCCGCGCGCTCTCCTCGGACTCCTAGTGACGCTACAGTGTGCGATGCAGACCAGCACGCCCTCCTCGGGATATCCACCGCCACGAGGAGACAGAGATACCCACACTGGTCGCTCGCTGGCCTTCTCTCCCGGTAAGACCTTACTCGGGCATCGCCACACCACCACGCTCACTCGACGCCACTGGCCGCCCTTGGTAGAGATTTCGGTCCTCGACGAGAACCTCCTCGCGGTGAGTCGCCCTGATCGCCTGTCGGCCCTGCACCACGCCACGGCACCCTCGGGAACTCCTCGGGGTCCTGTCGAGCTATCGCTCTCGCTGGACTACCAGAACTCGCGCTCAGCTGGACTGCCACTGACTCGCGCTCTCCTCTCAGTCCACTGGTTCTCCTCTCCTTGGGGTATCACTTTACCACGCTACTGGCGGATATCCCGCCATTAATAGACGGAGCCGGGATTTAGGGGGTATTAATACCTCTTGAGAGCAGGGGTATAACTCAAAGATGAAGGTATTATACCCTGTTTTGAACTGTAGGTACTGGAAAAAAGAGGGATTAAGTCCTATTCTATACAGGGGGCACTGTTAGAAAGGGGGAATAATACCCATTCTGAGTTAGTGGGTATTGTTCAAACGAGGTCTTAGTACCGATTTTATCTATCATCCACTAGCTATAATAGGGTCTAATACCCTATTTGAAGATAGAGATGTCCATGGAAGAAGATCAGAATAGTGATTATTCTATCACTCTCCCCGACCTCGGGAGTAAAGATGTGCGGTTCCTCCGAGCAATCGCAGCGGTCAACGAGAGCTACGCAACGCCCAACGAGAAGGTTGATGCACCCGCCACGACGGGCCGGATTCGGAAAGTCTCGGGGTTAGATGATAAGGAAGTCCAGCATCGGCTGAAACGGAGCAAGAAGGTAGCTAACCTCATCGAGGTCTACGATGCCCCGGTCTACGAGGGCGGCCAGCTCGGACCAAAGAGTGCGGAGTTAACTGCCGCTGGAGAACAGGCACTCGATCAGATAACGAGCGGCGACCTCGGTCACGACCTTGCATCGCCAGAGGACCTGAGTCAGGTAGAAGACGAACTCATCGAGATTCGAGAGACGTTGACCGCGATTGAAGAAAGCTCGACTGGTGCCCTTGATGAAGATGTAGCGGAGAACTTGGAGGCGCTCAAGAGGATGATGGTGACGTTCCAACGCGCCTTCGAGGAGATGGGGGTAGACCTCGACCAGCATCGACCGGACACCGATTAGAACCTTGTCGGAGTTGCTTACTCAGTTTCAGTAAGGGGGGACGGGCCTACTCGTTTTGAGTAGCCATCGCGGCCGCTTTGAAACGTGGTGCCCGCCGGAACTTCGCTTGCCAGAACTAACCAATGAATCTGCAATCACTCACAGAAGCATTGGTTAGCGAGCGGGAAGCCAGATACAACCGTCCTTGGCCCGTTCTATCGGCTTTTCTGCGACCCGCTCTTTGCTTTCGTTCTTCTATCTATCTCCGCCGTCAATAGGTTGTAGAACGTGGAACATGATTTTATGAACGAAAATTAAGAAACCGGTAGTAACCGCGAGACCTCCCGTGACTCTCGTTTTGAAAAACAAGATAGTCCGTGGGTGGTCCCGGAGTAGCGTCATAGGGTCCGCGGGAGACTGCTGTAGTATCTCCGGAGCTGGAAGCGCGAAGACCATCCTCCCAAATGCGAAAAGGAGAGTCACAAGCACGAGCGTTTGCGGTGGTGATACGTACCGATACGCCGCGAGAGCCTGTTGATGAAGCCACCTTCTCTGCCACTGCTGGAGGTAGCAATACAGTCGGGGGACTACCGATACTGTAGCACCGATACCGTACATCAAAACGAACTGGGGTTGCATGAACCGTCTACGTCCACTCTTTCAGCACTTCGTCCACGTCGTCCGACGACTCACTCTCCGCTTCTTTTTCCCCCTCTTTCTCCAGCGGCTCAACGGGAGCCTCATGTCCCTCTTCATCATCGGTCGATTGAATCGGCTCTCCATCTGGCGAGAACTCCGTAAAGCACGAACTACAGACCCAGCCCGTCTGAGTCTCGCCGTCTTTCTGGGCGGCCAACGACGGTGACTCACAACACTCAACCTCGGGCCGATCAGCCGTCTCGCTGGTCGTCTCACTCTCGTCCGCATCCTCTCGACCGCCTTCGCCACCTTCGGCTTCGGCGGCGTCGGGGGTCGCCGAGGGTACATCCTCCGAGGGGGTGTTCATCGCGGCTCGAAGGCGGTCCCGGACCGAAGCCCGCGGCATATACCCGCAGGAGACGCACTGGAGATTCCCGGTCCTCGGATCGTCTTCCCAGTTGTCCCCGCCCGCTTCGCCGCACTCCGAACACTCGATATCCACGAGGTCGTCTCGTTCGGCGTTTTCCTGTTGGCCACGTCGGTCGTCACGCTCGTCCGAGGCCGGATTCTCCCAATCAGCATCTCCATCCCCGAGAATGTCGGCGTCGAAATCATCGGGGAACAGCGGTCGAAGGTCGCCCCGCTCGTACATCACGGGTTCATCGTACTGGTCGTTGTCGTCGTTCGGGAAGATTACGAACTCGAAGTCCTCCAGTTCGGGCAGCCGGTCGAACTCGACTTCGGGGATGAACGGCCGGTAGATGAACGCCCACTCCGCCTTCATCTCGTCGCGAGACCCATACGTGTACTTCTCACTCCCGGAACGCACGACGTACTCACCGTCATCCTCCTCGTAGTAGGCCGCCACGTCCGCCTTTTCCGGGTTATCAACGGCTTCGACCGACGAGAGTTCGGCCTGTACTTCTCCCTCGTGGTCTTCGAGGACGACCCCGCCGTCGCGCTCTTGCCACGTCGCGGCCCGCGTCCGGCCCTCCTGTTCGGCGTCAGTCTTCGGCCGGACCGCCGTCTCACCCTCGACCGAGAGAAAGGCAGCAGTGTTGAAGAACGTCCGATTGTCGCGGGCATCGACATCCGAGACGAAGGTCAGCTCGCTGTAGTCGAGCGTGCCATCGGGATTCTCACCGTAGATGATCTGTTCACCGCGGCGCGCCCAGTACGCGATATCGCCCCTGTCGCTCCCTTCCTTCAGGGCGAACACGCACAGACGGCCCGCTTCGACAGCCTTCCGGAGGTTATGAAGCGTCTGCTTGGGCTTGTCCATCGTGGTGGTTTCGGCCTCGATAGAAACGTGCTGGCCTTTCGTCAACTCCCACAGATGGGGTTCTTCCTCGCGTAGTCGGCGTTCGCGCTCGCGCTGGTCCTGATACGTGTCGCCTGTGCGTGGGTTCGGGTCCAGTGCTGGCGGCAAGTCAGCGACTCCGTCGGGCTGTTCGTCGCCCTCCTGCGTTGGCAGGGTACAGTGCATTCCGAGTTTCGTGAACGACTCGTACGCCTTCGTGAGTACCCAGCGGTGGTCGTTCCCACCGCCACTCCCGCTGCTCCCGGTATCCTGCGTGAGTCCGGCCTCCTCAAGACCATCCGGGGTTACGCGGAGATTCAGGCCGTCCTCGTGGCGCTCGCGTTCAAGCAGTTTTTCGGGCACCTGTTCGATGATGTTCGCAACCTGACTCTGGTAGCCGAGGTCGCCCGCCCGACGCTCCCACTCGTCTTTCACTGCGTCCACCGGCACGAACTCGCCTTTCGCGTCCTGCTTGATTTGGACCGCGTACACCGACCGGAATAACGTATCTCGCTCGTCAATCGAAGCGCCACCGTCCGATTCAGGCGCAATACTGCCGGTCGTCGTCTCGTTGCCCGCAACCCCCTGCCGTTCGAGAACCCCGGTCCCGAACTGGTACATCAACTCGTCTTTCACCTCTTGGTTGGTCTTCCGGCGGTGGCCGTACCGCCGGAGTGATTCTCCGACGAGATTCATCGCCTGCTCTCGGGATCGAACCGGAGGGTACGGCGGGAACGTGTAGACTTGGAACGCCGGAGAGAGTTCGTTGTTCTCCAGCGTGAGCTGCATCCAGACCTTATAATTCGGCGTGCCGAGTAGGGTCTGTGAATCCACGTTGAGGTTTTCGGCGATTGCTTGCGCTTCCTCGATGTGACCGGGGTTGAACGAGATCAGCGAGTCCGAGTTCACGAACATCGCCTTGGTTACATCCTCGGGAAGCATCGACGGATACTGGGTACAGAACGTAATTGAGAGCCGGTAGGACCGTGCCTCTGACAGCATCTTCTCGATAGTCCCGTCTTCGTTAGCAACGTTGTCGAACTCGTCCACGAACAGGTAGAAGGGGTCACGCTCCTGCTCGGCCATGTCGGCTCGAGAGCGAACCGTCGCCCAGATCCGTCGCAAGACCGCCATCCCGATCATGCCCTTCAATTCCTCGGACTCCGACCCCATCCGCACGATAATGATTTTGTCTTCTTCGATAGCCTGCGGGATGTTGATATCGGAGTCGCGGAACGCAATCAGTCGCCGGGCAATCGGGTTCTCGACCCACTGCTGAAGCCGCCCCAACAAGGGTTCCAGCTTTTCGTCGTCCATGTCCGCGATCTCTTGAAGATATACGTCGACGAAATCGATCCCTTCCTCGGCCATGAGGTCCGCGAAGTGCTGGCGGCTCTCTTGGTCTGCGAGGATGTAGTACATGTCGATGATGTTGAAATCGTGTTCTGACCGATTCATCGCCCGGATGAGTGACTGTGAGACACGCTTCATCCGGGCGTAATCGCCGGATCCGAACATCGACACGAGGTCGTCCACCAAGTTCTCTGCCGCTGTCTCGTATGCCGGGTCGTCGGGGTCCAGACCGAGTTCCAGAAAATTGAATCCCGAGACGTACTCCCGTGAGGAGCCCGGTTCGATCCAGATTACGTCGTCCGTCCGATGCTCGGGGATGATCTCCATCAACTCCTCGCTGTCGTCGCCCTTCGGGTCAATGAAACACGCCCCATAGCCCGCGTTAACCAGCTGCTGGAATTCGTTCTTGATCAGCGTCGATTTCCCATATCCTGTGACGCCGAAGATACCCTGATGGCGGAATAGGATGTCCTTCTCGATACCTGCATCCCGGCCGTTCCGCGTCCCTTCCCCAATCCAGAGTGGTTGCTCGGGATTCTCGCGTGACGTTTCAATCATCTCACGGGCCCGCGGCCCTGCATAGGCTTCACTCTCTCCGTTCAGTTGCTTTTCAATTCCGCCTTCCTCTTGGAGGTCTTCTACGTCGATATCGAGCTGTGGTGGGTCGTCGAATACACCGGAAACCGCAGGGTCATACCCCCCAATCGTCACGGCCCCGTCCGCATCTTCGTCGTCTTCGTCCTCGTCGATGGCGTCATATCGGACGCCGTTCGCGATGACGTTCTTCCCCTTAAACTCCTCCACCTTCAGTTCCTCGAACGCGTACGGCCACTCATTGCCCTCCTCGCTATCCAGCACTTGTTCGATGTCGGCAACCGCGTTCTGAATCTCCAAGAGGTGGTTCGTGTCGTGGATCGTACTGGTGCGAATTCGGGCGGCGAACTCCCGTAACCGAGCAATCTGCTCGGCCTGCCCGTCCTCCGGCGACCGACTCGTGTTCAATAGATGCCGGTCGTCAGTCCGGGGAATGTACTGTTCAACCTCATCCAGCGCCGTTTCGAGGTCGGCTATCTGGCCGGGAGTGAGGTCGCGGCGGTCGGCGTCGTTCGCCACCTCGTCGAACACGTCCGCCAGCTGGTCATCACTGAGCGGGACCTCCGGAGACTCCTCGGACTGTTCTGTGGCGTTTTCCTCGGGAGTGTCGTCGTCTTGCAGTATCGTGGAGAAGTCGATCATGGGAATTCACTCCGTGTTGGTCTGGTCGTCGAACTGCGGTGCGTCTGCGGGAACACCTGGACTCGATTCGGTATAGGTCCAATCGACATTCGGTGTCGCAATATCATCACTCGGGATATGAGCGATACCTGCCAACTCCGGCGGTGTGAGGATCGTCTTTCCGGACGTAGCGAACTTCTCGCGAAGGCTGAGTGAGAGTGTCCGACTCGCCGCTTTCTCGACCGTCTCACGGAGCTGATCTTCTGGGAGGGGATGACTGACGAGTCCCTGTTCGGTCACCGCGTTGTAGTATGTCTCGAATACTTCCGCGACACCGCGGGCGTGGCGCTCGGCAATCTCCCGATACGGCGAAAGTGCAAGGACACGAATCCGAGTGTAGAAGCCGGGTTGTCCGCGCTGTTTCGCAATCTGCTCGCCCGCTTTCTTCATCTTCCGCGAAGCGTCCTTCACTTCGACCTCGCCTGCGACTTGACGACTGAGGCTGTCCTTCAGTCGGCCGTCCTTCAGTTCCATACCGCGGTCCTCGACGTCGACTCCGAACGGGAGTTTCTGACTCCACGTCCGCTTCGCTGGCTTGAACACTACCTGCACCAGCATCCGGCAGTCGTCGCTGGCGACCTGCTGGCCGTCGCTCGTCCGCTCCTCTTGGACGACCATCTCGCTTGTTAATGGGCCGTAGGGGTCTTCCTCGAACGTCTCGACACCCTCTACGGGCGTCTTGATCGGAAAGTAGAACATCTTCCGGAGGTCCATCGTCGCCCCCGCAACGAAATCACCTTCTTCGACCTTGGGAAACCGCGTGTGGTAATTTTCGATTTTGCTACCGGGATGCTTGTCCAGTACCTGTTTCTCGAAGCGCTCGCGAAGAACTTCGTTGGCGGGCTTGAACAGGAACTTGACTTTCGACTCGTCGTACCACACCTCAAACGATTGGACCGGCGACTCGTTACGGTAGTCGAGTTGGCCGGTCCTGACCGTGTAGAGCGTATTGACGAGTTCACGGGCCGCATCGATTCCATCGTTCTCGGGACGGGGCGCTATCTTCGTCAGCGGGATGTTAGGTTGCCGGGCCTGAATCGTATCTGCGAGGTCGGCGTCCACGACGGTCGTCTCGAAGGACTCGCCAGTAATGCGGTCCCATACGGCGTCTTTTATTCGGGTCGTGATATCGCTGGAATTCATGTGTGAGGCTCCGGTCCCGGAATCGAACCGAGAAACTGCCAACCCGGAGCAGACGCATAGCCGAAATCGTCCGGGCGCTACGCGGTTGACTCCTCGGTGCGGGTGCCGAAGGTCCGCTGCACGTCCGCTGGGTCAACCTCAATGTCGAAATCGAGAACGCGGTCCATCTCGCGGAGCTTCTCGACCACCGCGTTCGCGATTATCTCGTCGGGATGTTGGTCCGCGTCTTCAGCACGCTCCAACACTCCGTAGGCTTCCTCGACCGACAGCAGGTTGAGGAGTGCTTCTTGATCGTCGGTCAGATGGCCGTCTGCGCCGGGGAAATCGCCGGACAACGGCTCACCTTCGTCCACGATGTGGGTGGCCTCGTGGTCGCCTTCGCGAAGCCTCTGCTGGAGTTTCTTGGCGAACGCGGACTGCCGGGCTTCCCGTCCGCCAGGCAGGTCGTCAAGTGAGTCTTCGTCGGTGTCGAAGTCAGCCACTGCGAGTTCGCCTTTGAGCGGTTCGATTCTGGCCGGGACCCACCGGTCGTTGAACTGGTAGAGTGCGTTCGAGTACCCGCCGTCGCCCGTGTTGGCATTCTTCACGAACTGGACCATCTGGTCGTTCAACCCGAGTTGGTCGGCCCACTCGTCAATCTCCGAAATTCTATGGAGGACCGTGAACGCCGAGTTGTTGATGATGGCCTCGGAGTGAGGGTGCTGGAAGAAGTCGTTGACGTCTTGCGTCACGAACCGGACGCTCGTGTCGAAGTGACGAGCGTGCCGAATCCGCTGGCCGAGCCACGCGAGACTCGTGCTGTTCTTCATAATCTTCTGGGCTTCGTCAATCACGAAGATGACGTTTTTCGGCGTCTCCTTCGCGCGTTCGTACACCATCGAGAACAGCAACTGCATCATGAGCGAGGTGCCGCCAGCCTGTTCCTGCTGGCTCAAATCAAGATAGATGATATCCTCGTTCTGAAGGTCGAACTCCGAGGACTGAGCAAGGTTCTCGTACTGGCCACCTTCCCGGAACGGTCGGAGGAACGTTGCGAGGTCCCGAGCGGCCTCCTCAACATCGTCTCTGTCCGCGTCTTTCGCCATCACGGCGTACTCACCCGGATTCTGCTCCATATCGTCGAGGACCTCGAAGACGGTCTGAAGCGTCGGACTCTCACGATGATGGGTAGCCGGGTCGCTCGTGATTCCCTTCCGCTCGTAGGCTGTCCGAACTGCGTCTTGGAGGAAGAACCGTTCATCGTCAAGCTCGACGTTCTCGATGTTCGCGTACGTGTCGAACATCCCCATTACTTCGTCAATCTTCGCTGAGAGCGGGTCCTTGTCTTCACCCGTTACTCGGTCCTGTTTGTGGTCTGGCGGCTGGCGAATCTCCAGCGGGTTTAGGCCACGACTGCCACCGACTGTAATCCACTTCGCCCCGAGTGCTTTCGCAAGCCCGGTCAACCCTTCGAGCGGGTCCAGAAAGATGAGCATCGTGTCTTCGGTGGCCTCGCGCGTCCGGAGCGCGTTCAGTTTCGTATTCAGGCTCTTGCCCGCACCGGAATCGCCCATCCACGTATGGTTGTAATTCGTCTCACTCTCAAACGGATGCTTGATAATCGGGCTATTGTTGAACGCGTGTGACCCCCATTCGATCCCATTCTCCTCGATCAGAGTACTCCGAGAGAGCGAGGCGAATAGTGCCCCGACACCTCGTCCGAGGACTTGCGTGCTGAATCGATCATGGAAGTCGAGGGGGTTGCGGCCGTCCGGTGCAAGTGCTTGCAACGCCTGCTCCTGTCTCCCGACCGCGGTTTCGAGGCCGATATCCGCGGGTTCCCGCCAGAACGTATCTTTCAGTTCATCAGCCTGCCGTGACAGTTCCTCCTCGTCCTCGCCTCGTGCGGCCACCCAGAGCGAGATTTCCGCTGGACGTTCACCACTACTGATAGCGTCACGATAGGCGCGAAGCTTCCCGATCTCCTCGGAGGTCTCCTTCGTCGCCTCCTCGTCCTCGTCACTATCGAACACGCCACTCTGAACGGCTTCCAACCCTTCTTTCCGCATCTTCGCGTCACCCTTCGCCTCACGACGGTCTTTCGGCCGGACTTGAAGCGTCAGATCGAACTTGAGGTCGGGATTCTGGAAGACGTTCTGAAGCGCCCCCGGAGCGATAACATCACTGAAATCGTTTGGTTCGGCGAAAAATACGCGCCTGTAGGTGTCGCCAGTTCGGACCGACCGGTATGACTCGTCGATGTCGATAGGCGCGACTGCCTGCTGATGGAGACGGTCAACCTCGTCGCCCGGATCATCGGGCGCGGGCAAGCCGCCTTCCGGAGCTGTCTCTATAGTCTCGTCTTCGAACTGACTGACCTGCCGTGGCACACCCTCAGTCGCTGCTATCGAACCAGTAGCCGATTGGCTGGCGGTGGTCTTCGACTGAGAGGGGTCGGCTACTCCTTCATCGGTAGACTCCGCTGTGTCTCCGGACGTGGAGTCGTTGGACCGACTGTAGAGGTAGACCGCGAAAATGCTCGTCGCCACGAGGAGGTAGAAGCCGAGACCACTAAGCGGGACTGGGCATGTCGCGGACTTGCAGACCGACTGAGTCTGGGGAAGCCACCCGAACAGTCGAGTCCACACATCTGCTGGAAGTGATATAACAAGGGCAAGCCTAAGCATCGGAGTCCTCCATGCGGATACCGTCGCTCGCCGGTTCGTTGCGAGGCTGGACTGCATCGTTCGCGGCATCGACCTCACTCGGCCGCCAGAACCCACGCTGTAGGCCGAACGCTTCCGCGGTCGAGAGTTGGGCAAAGTCGTACTCTTCGAGTTCCCGGTTGAGACTGAGAACCTGTTCGAGGCGGCGATTCAGCTTGCGAAGCATCTCTGACCGCCGCTGGTTGTCCGAGAGATCTCCTTGTCCCGCGACGTAGTACTGGATGACCTCGAACACGACACCGATTTTGTTGATACGGGCGAGCTTTTCGAGAGCGGTCTGGTCGGTCGCTGACGAGGTGGTGACTTCGGTCTCCTCCAGTGGAACGATGAGATAGAAATGCGAGATCTGTGTTCCGGCGGCCTCGAACTGCGTTGGGCGTTCGGATAGTCGCTCCTCGAGCAACGCTCGCAGGTGGGGGTTCCCAAGGACATCGGAGTCGTCAAGTCGGTCGTCTAAATGTTGGAGATGTTGCTCGATTGGGAACGGTTGGTTGGTAACGTGGATGTCGTAGTCGAAGTCGATGCGGTTGTTGAACCATGTCGCGATGGAAACCATCGTCTGGTACCAGTCGTCGAACTCGGCGAAATCACGGTGGGGAGGGTCAAGTTCGACGAACGCGACGAGTGAGCCGTCTTCTAGCTCAAGAACGTGGTCGCGGGGATAGAACCGCGCTACACCAGTTAAATCTTGAGTTGACTCTGTAGTGTCGAACGCGCTGTGGTCGGCGTCGACCGCGGCTTCCTCGATGCTGTCGTAGTGGGTCGGGGATTTGGCGTAGTGAAGGAGTGTTTTCGTCCACTGGACTGCGGTCAAGTAGCTCGGAGCGGCGACGACATAGAGGCTTCCGAGGCCTAGAGAGGCAATTGGGAGGCTAAGACCGAGGTAGCCCATATCGAGGAAGAGCCAGCAAAGTAAGCCGATGCCTCCGGGCAGGAGGACCGTGTAGAAGTCGTGAGTGTTGATTTCGATAATTGGGACGACAGATGGCTGGCGGAACGTTGGGACTGTAACCTGTCCTAATTCTTCTCGGGTGGACATAATTGAATCTCTTCTCGATTATTCATCTATACTCCTAGTCTATGTAATTTAATTAGGTAAAATTAACTATCTACCCTATCATCGTAGCAACCGCCATGGCGGCCACGTCTCAGCCCCCGGCACCCGATTCAAAAAATACAACACGAGCAACAACGGCACGACGAGAGCAAGAATAGTACTGAGAACTCGTCCCAAGCCAACAGCGCCGAAGATTCCGGACCGAGGAAGAACGCGCGCTCGATCAGACAGATAAGCCACGTCCTCGGCCCACCACGACGCAGGCTCATATTTCGCAGTCACCAGTCCTGAGTTCTGTACCGTCACAATCGCCTCACCGGACTTGTTCGTCTCAATTTGAGCTCCCCGAAGACGTACGAATCCACCTCGGCCGGTCGTGTTGATCGGGTCGCCAGTCCGGTTCTCTCGGAGCGTCACACGAACATTCGCATACGTCGAATTCCAATCGGTCACTGAGAGAGTGAGATTTGCCTTCCGGACTTCAACCGGGCCCCCCGACTGTGTAATATCAGCCTCGACTCCTTGGACTACGCCCGTTGCAGATGCGGATTGACTGAGATTCGAGTATCGTACAGCGATAGTCCTCGTCGAATTATACGGCTTACTCGTCACCGGTACGGACACGTTCTCGGGAAGTGACGAAGCAGGACTCGAATATCGAGAACTGTCAAATGCCGATACCTCGTAGAGATTCGTCCCACGGCTGGTAGTCGTCGTCAGACCGAACCGACTCGGGAACGCCCGTACTTGAGCTGGTAGCGTCGGCGACGCACGCCACGAAGTCTCGTTCCGCGTCGAGGTACCTAGTCGGTCCCAGTCGGAATCACGCATCGAGAAGAACCGCCACTGAGTATGAATTGAAGCCCGTGAACCGAACTCGATACCGTTCCACCGGTCTGACGACTGAATAATCACGCCGCGGTCGCCATCCGGAAATTCGGCGGTTCGCAGGGCCGTCCGTAACTGGTAGACGGTTGCAGACACTTGGTCCGAGACTATCACACTGTCCGTAACCGAAGTCGATTCCGACGACCACCACGTCTCCGTGACCGTTTCACAAACCGTCTTAATACCATCACCCGTATCGATTTTCCGGCATTCCTCCTCGGATTCCGTATGCTTCGTGAGAACGGTCTTGTTCACTACAACTTCGACTTCGGCAACGAGTGAGATCGGCGTCCCCGAGGTAGTTTGGGTCCGGGCTGAATACGACATATTCACTGCATGTCCCGGATCATTAGCCGTTCCAATACGAGGTCCTGACCGCTGACAACCGCCCGCTTGCCGAGGAGCGCTCGGACCTTGAACAACGCAGGCTGACTTGATCTCGTGGTGGCGGAGCGTCCAAAGGACCTTCCTGCCGTCCGAGCCGTCCGTATCGTCCGCGGGCATCTGCACGCGATAATCGACGAGACCACGCACTCGTCCGTCAGGTGCGATGTAGTGGACCGTCTGATTTGGAGTCTGATAGAGCCGGGTCGATGGCTGAATCCGGTAGAGCGTCGCGTGAGCGTCCTGTATCCATCCCCGAGAACTCTGGCGGAGGGTAGCGTCTTCCGGATGCACTGACCGGGTACGGGTCGTCGAGAAGTTCCGAGCGTACGCAGCCCAGTCCCGCCGGTTCCACTGGCTCGGAAGCTCGGGTGGGGACGTCCAAATATAGTCAGTCCCGTTTAGGAGAGCCTCCATCGCAGTCCGGTTTTCCCCTGTCAGATTTCGATACTGAGATTGGTTGATGTACTCGTCGTCGTCCATCGCCCAGAGCTTTGCAGTCTCGTTCGGTGAAATTCCGTGGCCTCCTCCATTGGAAGGTTGGTCTGCAGTGACGATGTGACCGCTCGCGAGTAAGGTGGCAGCGATGGCGATTAGGACTACAAGCTGGCGCGAAGTGTCCGTATCTATGTTGATAGTAGGGGTTTGTCTCATCGTACGAAAATCCGGAAATTGGGTTGCTAAACAGGACAGCTATTGACCCCCAGCAATTCCACCCGAATTACCACGGGATGAAATTGATACACTTTGCAAGCGGGAAGCCTGCCTGCTTGGCGTACGTTACACCAATAGGTAGACCGATACAGATACTCGCGGCCGAAATCAGGGCTTCCCCGCGCCACTGCTTGAATTTCTTCTTGCGTTTCTTTCCGATGGGGAGTGAGCTGATGACGCGATCACCCAGAATAGCGATGACAGCGATTGGTGAGAAGCCGACGACCAACCCCCGAATCATGAGGTTGACCGAGTTCTTGAAAATGCCAACCTTACAGAGGAACGACTTGTCGTTTCCTGCTGCTGCTGGACCGACGAAGAGAAAGAGGAACACAAGTAGCTTCCCGTACAGTTTGAGGCTTTTCACCAGTGGTCGGCTTGTACTCCGTGTCATTTCCGATGTGGATGAAGTTTCTGTCATGTTTTGGATTCTTGCTGGGTGTTTGGTTCGTTCGGCTTGTCATGTTGGCCAGATCGAGGACTGAACTGGCAGAATTCTGTAAGGCTGTGGGCGCGGTCGAGGATCTCGTCGACCGTTACTTGGTCGCTCTCCTCGATGGCTTCGTAGTGTTGCTTGACTTCCCGCGGAGAGTAGCCGCTCCGTCGGATTTCGCGGTCGATGGCATCGCGGAGAAGACCTGCACCATTGACGCGGTCGGTCAGTCGCAGAAATACGTCTTGGTACGGGTCGACGCCGTTCGTTCGTGTTACTTTACCCATAATGCTTCTCCTGTTGAACAATGTGGTTTGACATTGGTATTCAGCAGTCTACCCAACTCCAAATAGTCTTATTTACGACAAATACTTTTATTAGGGAATTTTATTAACTAGAATTAGTAGACTCGCGGGAGAGGCGTCACTCAACGAGTTCGGGAAGACGATTCGGCTGGCGATCACTGATGAACTCTCGAATCTCGTCCATCATCGCCAACATCGGACACCGACCGTCCGGATTCGAACTACACATCGGACACGGACCCGGTGCAGTGACGTAGCTCGCGTAGACGCCGTATATCTCAATCAGAAGGTCTACCGCGACATCCACATCGTCTCGACCATCACGAACGGGTCTGGACACTCCCAACTCCGACCGCTCTATCCCATCTTCCGTAGAACGAACTTCGGTTTCTTCGGAGTATTGCATTGTTACGATACTTAACTCGAAGTGGTGTTGGTTCTGGCCACCTGTTCGAAAGTGCTGTACTGGTAGGTCAACCCACTTCCCTCGACGAATGCGTAGACCTGCGAGGAGTCGGCTGTCTTCACGCGAATTATGTTTTCGCCTTCGGTGAACCACTCTGCCGGTAACTCCGTGGTCACATTTCCGTACAGCTGGCCGTCAACGAGTTTCGACATGGGTATTCTTTTGGAATACCGTTCGTCGTTCGCATTCCTGACGACGATTTTCGGTTCGTAGGTCTGGGACCGCTCGCCGTCATAGCTCACCGAAGCAGCAGCCTTGGTCGTGACTCCATCGACAGGTTCTGTGAGTATTTCCAACTCGTTTGCTCCAAGCGACAACTCCGAAATATTGAGACCTGACGGAGCCGAGAGTCCAGTGTTCTCTTGCGAGGTCTCGAACTCGTCTGGGTAGGTGTACGCCTGCCCATTGATTTGGACCGTCGCTTCTTCGGGGACGGCTCGAGCCTCGTACGTGAACGTGTAGTTCACAGGCCCGCTTTCAGTCTTCAATTCGAGAGATTCTATTCCAGCTTTCGAGACTTCATGAGCCGGAATATCACACGTTTTTGTCTCCTTGAGAACCCCGTTGAACGAACAGATTTTGTTCCCTCCAAGTTTGACTATGGGACTACGGGTTCCCGTGCGCTCAGTCCGACTGAGACTGTATTTGACAGCACTCCCACCAGATGTCGAAACCGAAATCGTGTTCTGACCGGACTCTAAGGGAAGCGAAATCGATTCTGTTTCTCCTGCCGAGAGCGACGATGTTCGTTTTGTCTCACCGTTTACCGAGACCGTTACACGGCCCGTATCAGCTTTCGTCACCACTCCTTCATCAGAACTATACACGTTGGCGTATCCAGCGTCTCTCGCTTTCGTTTCGACGTCGATTGACTCACCTTGTTCCAAGTACACTCGTTTAGTGATTGTCCCTTCTCGGGATTCCTCCTCTCCAGCCATCGTATACACGTCTTTACTGACTACAGTCTCACCTGCTATGCTGATGTCTATTGAAGCGTACCCCCCAATATCGTCCCCCCACGTTCCCATGGTATACGCTCGAATGAACCACGGGATATTGAGGTGATAATACCCGTCTTCCGGCGCTTTGAACAGCGTCTTTTCCGTTGTTTGATATCCGCCTTCCCACACGTCTCCACTTGAGCCAGGCCCCGGTGTTTTGTAAGCAGTTTCTACACTATTTCGCCCTGTTAACGTCATTTCTACATCAGTCGGGGAAAGATTCCCATCGATAGTCACGGACTTCTTTGACGAAGTACTCCCCTGATAGGTTCCGACCCTACTGTCGGTGAATTCCACATAGTTATTTCCAAATCCGTCGGCAGAAAACACTAGCTCGTCTCCTTTCTCAACGGTGACAGTAGCTTCAAGTGTACCCCCTCGTCTGTTCCCCCAGCGTTGCTTGTACCCGCCAATGTTGTTTTTATTTATACTTTCGACGGTACTGCACCCGCCATTCTTCTTGCATACTTCCAATGCGACAGAACCACTGAAGGACCGTGAATAGTATGGATTATACATTTTCCAATCTGCCGCTATTTTGTACGTCCCACTTCTAGGCACGGTGATTTTACCTTCATCGTGTTCATTTTCCCAACCATGTGTACGGGGCAGATTGTAGAGATTGAGTTCTGTGGGTATAGTACTCGTTTTGAATTTCCCGTTGTCAGTTACCTCCGTTCTTGATAGAGTCGAAGCCAGGTCTATCTCAAGGTTCCGTGGCTGGAGATTCCCTCGAACGCCGAGATTCGGGGAATTTCCACGGTAGGTGCCAGACTGCGAGACGTTTTCAGATGTTGGGACTCCCCACAACCGCACCCGTTGATTTGTCGGGCGCTGAGTCCCGTCAATCGAAAACCGAGTACTATTCTCGGTGCCTCGAATCGTAGTGATCTGTCTACTCAAGGTATTCACTCCTCTCAATCTCACAGTCAGATTATCTGCGTTCCGCGGTTGCTCGAATTGTATCGTTGAACGAATATCCGTTCCTTGACCCTCTACTCGAATCGGCTGTTTCGAGGGAACGACCAGTTCCAGTTCGTTGTCAGTGATTGTTCCATCTTGAGTTTCGAAGTAGATAGCGTTCGGATTGCCAAGTATGGCTACCGACCCGTTCTCGAACATCCGGAACCGAACGTCGTCTGAAACTGCCAGTTTTCTGTCGTTCGGAGGTTCGACGTAGATTCTGTGTTTACCAGCGGAAATATTCCTAAACTCGTATGCTCCCGAGGAGTTAGTGGTGATCGTCCGAGAGGACGAGGAGAGATGGACTGTCGCTCCACTAAGCGCGGTGTCGTTCGAGTCGTAAACAGTGCCCCGGAGAAGATGCAGTTCATTCTGGGTAGAGCCGGTTCGATTGGTAACGTCATTTGACTCAGTTCGGTCGTCTGTTTCATCTAGATCCGGATGTTCGATTCCATCCCAGTGGTACTCGTCTGGTTCCGAATCACTTCCATCTGGGTCCCAGTCCTCTAAGTCGGATTGAACCTCCTCGACCGGAATGGGGTCGACGCTCGGGAGACTGCCGGGGAATTGGTCGTCGTACGACTCCCAGATGATAATCGCGCCTTCTGCGTGAGATTTGTTCTCGTAGAAGAAGGGGTCGTCGCCATACGTCGCGTTCGGATAGAGATAGACGACACTCCCGTTGATTTTGCCACCAACCACATAGCTTCCGTTATGCTCGAAGACGGACCAGTTAGTCGACCACCTGCTCTCAAGTTCGCTTCCGGAAGGAGCCTCTGGTTCTGGATACCGCGTTTGGTTCTGGTCGTGTTTCGAACTCCACGCGAGAACTGAGTTCCGAACGTTTGGCCGTAGATCGTAGAAATACGGCACCTGAGTAACATTTCCGTTCGGTTCCAAGTAGACTATTTCTCCATCAATTTTACCGGTTACGACGAATTGACTGTTGTACTCGTAGATCGTCCAGTTTCTCGTCTCGTTATAAATATTAAGTGTGGGGTCAGAAACCTCCGTGAGATTCGCGTATGCTGCCGCGGTGCCTGACGAACTATTCCCGAATGGTATAGTGAGAAGACCGGAGAACGCGAGGAGGCCTGCGATAGTCACTAATCCGATGAACGCTGCCATCAGAAGTGTAGAGCGGTCGGGCTCAAGAGAGACATCGAAATCGAAGCGGAACGACCTGCGGGCCGTAGTAACGGCCCCTGAGAGTAGTTCGAGTAGCCCGGAATCGTCGCTGGTAGCCGATTCGAGCTGGCGGCGAATTTTATTGGGTGGCACCTGCTCGGTGGAACAACCGCCATTTGGACACCGACTCGCGTAAATGAGTTCATGCTCGTGGTCATCGTACTGGCTGGCAAGTCGGGATAGCGGTGCGAGTGGGCCTTGGCAATTCGGACAGCGAAGGTCTGAACGGTCGGTTGTCATGGTTCGAGTGTGTTTTAAGAGAGGTTGATTGTCGGACGGATTACTTCAATAAAAGTATTCCAATCAGTCTTTTTAACCATTTATTAGGGATATTTAACTAACCACGTTCCCGTCGGGCTATCTCAGAACAGCTAACCAATGAGCCGGTAGATCGAGAACATCCATTGGTTAGCCAAACGAGAGTGAATCAATAGCATATCACATCCGCCAATCGGGAGGCGATATTATATCCTCGACTTGACTCGGATCAAGAGACACTTCTGCTTGTTCACGCCCGGATTCCCGTGCAAGCTGAACATAGGACATTTCGTCCATCTTCTCTTTCATCACATCCTCGCCGTATTCATCCTGTATGTTCTCCATGAGAATCTGCGCACCTTCAATCGAGAGATCACTTTCATCAATCATCCGATCAAACGGCTCCTCGCCTTGCTCTACTGATTCCGGGTCTATCGGTCCCGAGTTTACCGTTCCGGGGTCTACCGAACCCGGTTCTACTCCTTCAATCGAATTTCTCTCTTCTGCGTCAACTCCACCGCTTGGCATCTGAGACTCCTCGGCGATCTCCTCTATCGACCTACCGGATTCCCGAACTGACCCCATCGTCCGTGCAATTGACTTGCCGGTGTTCTCATCTTGGACTAACTTGCGTTCAAACCAGTTATCCCACTCCCCAAATTGATACGCAGCCGTGTCAGTATCCGGTCTTTTCTTTCCCATCGAACCAACGTTCCCACGGTCGCGGCCTTCTCGACCTTCTGTTTCTCCCCGTGATACTGCCTTCGACGCGGACTCTGGGACATTCTTGTAAGCAGATAGCTTGTTTTTTGTTGCTTGTGCTGCCTGCTTGGCTTTGGATAAATGGGGAGTTGAGGAAGGGGCCACTTCACGAGCGCTTTGGTGTTCTCCCTTCATCATGCGAGGTACCTTCTTCGGATTCTTTGCCCATGTCGTAGCTCCAGAGGCATAATGTAATCCTGCGCGCTTCGTCATGTTTGCGAGAGGCTTTGAACCCTGTTGGACGCGATTCTCTAGCTGGGCAGTCTTCTCCTCGACGAGTCCACCGTACTCGTCGCTGGACGCTTCGCCGAGGTCACCAACAGCCGTTCCACTCGCCGCTGATTCGACTTTCCCGAGTGTTTTGGACATCCCGGACAGCATCGCCCCCTTGAGCGCGAGATGGTAGAGGCCGAGCGAAGCGGCTGGTAGCACCATCGAGATAGTAGCTTGAGCGAATCCGCCGAGGTCTGGGAGAAAAGGAAGACTTTCCGACGAGAAAACGGTTGTTGCGAAGTCGAACATGCCAGCGACCAATATTGGAAGGAATGATAAAGCGATAAAGATCTCAAAGATTTTTGTGGTGATTCCGTTCAGGACCGGAACGTCAAGTAGGTAGATGACAGCCAGCAGGTGGATGTACTGCATTACGAATATCAAGAAGAGAATTCTGAAGAGATACGCTAACACGGCACCGATAAGGAGAGCGCCATCGAGACCGCTGACTCCGAGTGCCAGAAAGTTTCCACCGGGGGTTGCCGCCGCAGTGAGAAGTGCAGTGAGTTGTGTCGTAACGATAGGAAGGAGTTCATCGGGAGTCGGCGCAAGTGCTTTCGTCAGTCCGGAGAAGAAAACGAGGACGCCTGCGCCAAACGACCACGAGAACGGAAGTGTGACGAGCGCTCCGAAGATGCTAGTCTGGGCCTGACGGGTTTTCTTTTGTGAGATGCCGGGAACAGCCTCGAGAACGCGAATCACGAGATAGAGAACGAACAGAATGGTAACTGCGGTTGGCATAACCTCCGACCACGCAGTCTTAAACACGCTCGGCCACGGCGGATTTGCTGGCTTCTGGACGAGTGCAACGGTCGTTGGACAGTTCGGATACGACTGACTCGCTCCTTTGACACACCGTTTTGGAACAGGTGTGTATAGGATAATCTCAAGCCCAGTTTGGATAATACCTTCGAGGCCGTCAATGAAGCCCGGTAAGAGCTTTTTGAATATTCCAAGAAGTGCTTTTATGAAATCGGCGACTAAGTTAGCCATTTTACTGAGGTTTCAGGTATTTCTGACAGGCTTTCTGCGGATCATCTGAGTCTTCTGTTACAAGACGATATTTGTTTTCGATATTTTCACCGATTTTTGTTGACAAAATGACGGACAGTTCTGTAGACTCACCGCATGTAAATTCGGAACCGAAGAGGAATGGTCCGTTTTGGGTCAAGAGTTGCTTAGTTTCTCCAGGCCGGATTGTGACATTCTCCAGTTGTTCATCTTGAAGTGTCTGGAGGCCAGAGAACAGTGAGGTGGACTCCTTTGACCATGGATTCGGCACCCCCGGCATCGTGACGAAGGTTATCTGTTGGGGAACCGTTCCCGTGTTAGAGATTTCTAGATAGGCCTGATAGTGTTTTGCTCCGAGCGGCCACTCCACATCATCGGTCTGAAACCATGTCGCTACTCGGTCGATTTCTACGTTCGGTTGGAGGTCTACCGAGGCTTCACCGATGACGTTGTCGGATGAGATGGCGACTACTCGATGGGTGCCACGGGGGACCGACTGCAAGATGTTGAACGACGCTTTGGTTGACCCGGTCGGAATCGATTGCGACCCGAGCGATGGTGAACCGTCCGGCCCGATGACGTTCACCTTCTCGACGTCTGCTTCTGGGGACAGCGAGACGACGAGTTTCGTTCTATCGATTGACGCCTTCTCGATAGCACCTTGCGTCTGTGTCGTAGTGGTGGTTGAACCTGATTCTGTGTTGGAAAGCATTCCGGCACATCCTGCAAGAGCAGTAAGCGAGGTGGTACCAGCGACTTGGAGCAGCGTACGTCGATTCATTTGTGCCTGATTGTGTATCCTTTATTCAACCTTTTAATACTTAATTAACTGAAGTTAACTATCAGGAAGGAACCCGTCTAGTCTACGCACGGTTCAACTAGTGGGACGAACGGGGACATTGTCTGTTGGCGGTGTCGCTAGCTGGTGTTCGCCGACGTTGAGACCGTATCCGTCGAGCAGATCCTCACGGACCTGCCGGAGCGAAGGGGCATCGAGATGCTCACTCTCGGGGCGGCCGAAGTCGTCGTCGGTATCCGACCTCGGTGGAAACGGTGCGCGCCCTACTAACCAATGAAGCGGTTTTCAGACAAGGACTCATTGGTTAGTAGAGTTGGTGGTGCAATCCGCTTTTCTCGCTCCGAGACAGGCACGCGGGTGTTCAAGCAGTGAGAGGCAAAATGCGGCCTGCGGCTAACCAATGAGTTCTATTCGGTAGACGGCGTCATTGGTTAGTAGCCATGCGACCCGGCGCTCGAACCAGATACGCGAGCGCGGTCGCGCTCGAGCGCAAGGTGTTTTGCAAACGTGGACACCGCGTGATGTGTGCAATTCTCGGCGTCGATTTCTGAGCGTGCGTGACCACGAGAGGACCACGAAAAGTAGTCCGACTCTAAACGTAGGGAAAAGCGATTGTTGGTGTTGGAGCCGATTCAACGCGACGGCGAGCCTTACTCGTCAGGTGCTTCTAGCGTGAACTTCTGTACCGTGCGGGGGTTCGAGAACGTGGTGTTCGTCAGGCCAGTCCCCGTGATATCGATGTCGTACTTTTGGCCGGGATTCATAACGATCTCGAAGCGGGCGTAGACGGAGAACTCGGCAATTCCGGTCGGGTCCGAACCGCCGAAACCATCCCACTCGAACGTCCTCATCGAGCCGTCCTTCGTCAAACCGACTAGTCCTGTAACGAACTCGCCAACATCCATCACCACGTTGTACGCGGTTCCAATCGTGCTATCGGCGGCGTCGATAGCTAAGCCCGCGACTTGCTTTCCGGTATCCGACAGGAAGTCCAGTGCTTCGTTGTTATTTCGCTCTTCGTACGTCCCCCAGCGACCGACCCAGTCACTGTCGTCTCGGAACTGAGCGTCATCTTCCGCTTTGTCGGGGTAGTCAACCTCGATGTCTGCTCCTACGAAGTTCTTGGACGCGCTACCATCGTCGTATGCCATCACGCCACTCAGGTCGGTCTCGACGCTAATCCGCCACTCTCTGTCACCGTCGTTCTGATACGCGTCGAAACTTACGTACTGGGACAAGACACGGTTTCGGGTGCTTCTTCCGATAGAAACGGAATCTTCGAATTCTTCGAAGGTTATCGTTTCTGCCGAGGCATCAGGGGAGGGTTTTACGTGTTGCCGGTCGTCGGCACTCACACTACCTGCCGAACCGAGAATGCCTGTTGCACCGACCGACGCGCCGAGCGATTTGAGAGTGGTTCTTCTGGAGACCAGACGATTCTGCTTCTGAGTCACAAAAATCAATAGTTGTTAGAGTATAAAATATCTTTTTGCATATTAATGATATTAACAATTATACTGTGAGAGTTATCATTCTTAGATATAATTATAAGTAATTATAATAAATTTTATTTTTATATTCATAGTAATATCAGATGGGAGAGAGTCCAGACAACGTTCCCGTGCCGAAGCCCAGCAACAGCGGTACGCGCCCTGCCAGTTCTGTCAGCGTATCCGTGACGCTAGCCGGGAGGTGAGTAGCTAAGGACATCATTAGTTAGTACCAAGTCACCTCCAAGATGCAGTGTTATCTTGGGTGTCGCGTTGGTCCTATACTACGCTAACCAATGCAGCTGGACGAAAACCATCTTTCATTGGTTAGCGTGGCATACATCAAGGAGTTGCTTGGATTTTCGTGCGTGGTGTAGAACGCGATTTAAGTATGATTCGAGTAGTGTGAAATGTTCGTTTTCTCGGGATAGAAGTGTTCTAGCTTGTGTTTTGCTTTCAATAGTTTTAACTTAGATAAGTACCTAGTAATAGTTAAGAAAGCCGGGGCTATTCGGACGTGTTCTCTCTTCTCGGAGAACGGTCCACGGGTGTTCCAGCACCCGAGACCACGGCTTTCCGTTGGATGGAGAAAGCCATGTTCGAGTCAACATTACGCGAAGAAAAGCGTATCGCCAGCGAACTGCCTGCGGTCTTTTCCGAGGGGGTGTAAGTATGGGGTGTCGCAAGTGCGGCTGTCCCACTCAGTACCGTATGTGTCGAGAGTGTGAGCGTATGGAGCGCGCCGAAGAACAAGCGCGGCGCTCGGATCTCGGGCTTGACGTTGCGGACTGTCCTGAGTGTGGCGGTGAGACGAGTGGTGAGGGCGTTGTCTGTTGGAGGTGCCGGTAGGATGGCGTATGCCGAACCCGACGGCGAGACCGTGCGCGTCGAAACCGACATCGAGCAGGTGTTGACCGGCCTGCAAGTCGGGGTGGACGGTGCGAGAGGCACGTGTTGCTGTTGCGGCCGGGACCTATATGACGGACATTATGTGACCGTCTACGCGTATCGCACCGCCGGACACGACCAGTGGAACCTCCCACGGGCCTACTGTCGCGAGTGCAACGGTGGCAACATCGAGATACCCACGCTCGGGACAAATGAGGTCGTCGCGACCACGTTCCTCGGAGTGATGCAGGCGGCCGCATCACAGACGACGCGGTTGGTGTTGACGGGCGTCGAGATAGAGGAGTACAGCGGGCCGGACGACGGGAGCGAGGCGTAGCGGACGGACCGGGGTGGGGCCTCCTTCTTGATTGCTAGCGGATGGTACTCGATTAATTAGTCCAGTAGACGGGGAACGTCGAGGCGGAGAGTATCTCTCGCTAACCAATGAAACCGATGCCCGGAAATCGCTCCATTGGTTAGCGGTATTGCTGATACAATCCATCTTCTCGCTACTTAATGACCAAGCCGATGTTTTCCGAGCGGAGAGAATCAAAATACGGCCTAGTGCAAACTGATGAATGCTATCTAGAAGCGGGCGTCATTGGTTAGTAGCAATGGGACTTGACGCTCGAATCGGATACGCGAGTGCAGAGCAATTTCTGAGCGCGCCGTTGAGATGGGGTCAGTGACGCCCGAGGAGATCGCCGAGGTGCTGGATACCGAGGAGTTGCCGGTCGAAGCCGAGACGAACTGGTCGGTCGGAAGTGAGTGAACGCTTCACTCGGCGTAACCGTTATTGCTACACAAATTCAACACACAGCCATGTCCGAGGCCGATACTCCTCCCGATAAGACGACCGTGAACATCCGGATAACCGAGACGTTTCTCGCCGACGTGGACGGGACGTGGAAGGAACTGGGCTACAACAGCCGGAGCGAGTTCATCCGAGACGTGCTGCGCGACGCGGTGAAGCATCCCGACTTCGACCGCGCCGACCTGAAAGCGATGCTCGCCAGCGAGGTGGACATCCAAGAAGGGCGGACCAGTTCCAGCGACGAGGTGAAGGACGAGTACGACCTCGGCGACGGTGCGACGGACGATGAGTGACGAGTGGGACTGGCGGCTCACCGACAGCGCGGAACGGACCTTCGACGGCCTCGACGACTACGCCCGCGAGCGCGTCGTCTCGAAGCTGGACGAAGTAGTCGAGGACCAGTGGCGAGACCCCGACGATTACCTCGAACCGCTGGCCGGTGTACCACACCAGAAGCTCCGGGTTGGGCCGTTTCGCGTCGGGTGTCGGCTGAGTCGAAACGAGAAGGTTCTGTGGGTCTTGACGATCAAGAAGCGCGGTGGCGACGCCTACCGGAGCGACGACTGACCCGTCTCCGGACCACTTTCACTTTCAGCGTACTATAGAACGAGCTTCATTATGGATCCGGTTTCTCGGAGAAGTGCATGGTAGCTACGAACCCCGAGGAGACCGGTACCGAGCGAATCGAGCGACCCATCGGCGTCGAGGAGGTGGTCAGTCGTGCCTGACGCGGTGTTCCCGTTCCCCGGCGGGAAGTCGCGGCTCGCGTCGTGGATACTGGAGTACGTGCCCGAACACACCTGCTTCGTGGAGGTGTTCGGCGGCGCGGCTGGCGTGCTGGTGAACAAGGACCCCGACCGAAGTACCGTCGAGGTGTACAACGACCGGGACGGCGACCTCGTGCAGTTCTTCGAGGTGCTATGCGACCGCGAGGAGGAGCTGGTCGAGTGGCTGGAGACGGTGCCGTACTCGCGGGAGGTGCATTCGGAGTGGGCCGACGCGTTCTACAACGGGTATCGGCCCAGCGACGCGGTCGAGCGCGCCGGGCAGTTCTTCTACCTGCAGTACTCGCAGTGGGGGTCCGGCTACGCGACTATCAACGGCTTCGGAACGAGTAAGGTGACGAACGAGGCCCAGAGCTACGCGAACAAGATCGACCGACTCGGGGAGTTCGCCGAGCGGTTCGACGACGTGGTGCTGGAGAACCTCGACTGGTCGGAGGTGTTCGAGAAATACGACGGCGAGGAGACCGTCTTCTACTGCGACCCCCCGTACGTCGGCAAGAAGGGGTACTACCCCGTCTCGGACATCGAGCATTCGGAGTTCGTCTCGGCGCTGGTTGAGGAGGGCGACTGGCTGGTGTCGGACGCCGAGCTACCCGGCGGGTTGGACGACTATCCGGGTGTCGGGCGCGGCGAGAAAAAACGTCATGGGCAACGGAAAGTCCGGGAGCGCGAAGAGGACGCGCTCGACCGCGGCGGCGCAGTCGCCCACTCGACGGCCGACCTCCTACCGCTTCAACGTCTCGCTCGCTACGACGATGAAATGCTCGCGAGCGTCACAAATCGGAAGCCAGACGAGCTTACCGCCAAAGCGTGGCGGGAGCGCGACGATCCCGGCCGCTATCAGTTGTGGACGAGCGGGAGCAGTGGGTGGCTTGTCTACCTCAAATCCTCCGACCTTGCGGACTGGATTCGCGCGAACGAGGAGGGTGTCTCGAAAAGTTACGCCCAAGAACTTGCTCAACGGACGCTCGACGCCATGCAGGAACTGAGCAAGCATCGGCTCATCACCACTCAGAAGAAACGCACCGCGGACGGCCTGACATACAAGGAGAACGTCGTGGTGTTGACCGAGGAGGCCGACCTGCCGGGCGAGCGGTCGCTCGGTGAGAGTGATGGTCCGGCAACAGACGAGGTGGCCGGATAGCGGAGTGGCCGGACGAAATTAGACCCCGAGAGGGCCGTCTCTCGCTCCCGAACCACCACAATCAACCCCGAACCGAATTCGCTACGACATGTAGCCCACCCCTTAGGGCGGCTCCTCGTGGCGGTGACACCTGACGACTACCTGTCGGTCTATCAATTCCAGCGGCATCCAGCGGCAAACATAGAGAGGTGGAGGTGAGAGAAGGACCGCCAACAGCGTCTGTGGCCGGGGCGGAATGAATCTCGGAAGATTGAAGTAGTGTGTTAGTTGGAACCGGTAGGAGGTAACGAGATTGGGGAGCAGCGCCGTTGGAACGCTCCAAGGATACCCAAGAAGGGGAGTGGTGCCACGGCAAACCTGTAAACTGTTCTCGATGCACCCGAGTTGGAGAGAACCTCGAACGTATTCCGCAAATAGAATATATAAGATTAAGTTATAGAGTTTGAATTTCATAATATGAAAACAACTCGTAGTAGCTGCCATTTGTTTCGTGGGGGTGGTCAGGAAACCGCGCAAGTATTTGCACAGCGTCTTGAAGAGTTGAAGCAAACAGGGTGTAGTATTCTTGTCACCGGAACAGTGGACTCGGAGGGGTTTACCGAACAGTTATCGCTGTCGTTCGGGAATCAGACATGCAAGCAGGTGTTAGTGTCGCCGTATCAGCTTTCAACTCCCGACCAGATGCTGCCTGCAGACATCTCGCCAGATATGGAGACGGTTCGCGTGGTAACCGGTGAGCAAGCGCGGAGTACTGCAACAAGAGGACGTGTTGGTAGTGTGGACGACCTCGCAGCGCTACGGGAGGCTGTTCTCGACGCGATTACGGAATTGAGTGACGAGTTCGAGTTAGAGGATAACGACCTTCGGGTTGGAGTGCAATCGCTTGACCAGTTTAGTGACTGGGCGGATGGGTGTGGTGTACGGCGGTTTGTGCAGGCGGTTTCGAAGTACGTCGGTCTTGTGAATGGGACGTTATATTGTCAGTTCCGGGGTGACAGCGCGCGTGCCAGCGAAGTGCTTGATCTCGGGCTGTTTGACGCGCGTATCGAGTTGCGGTCACAGCAAGGATGTGTCGAGCAACGGTGGCATCTCTCTGATGAAGATATTACGACAGAGTGGGTGTCGTTGTAGGTATGGAGCCGACGGTGACGGCGTTGAGAGAGAGGCCGGGCGTTCGGGTTGTCGATCCGATTGAGAGCGCGCAGTTTGATCTGTGGACGGCGTCGCCGGTTAGGCCGATGTCAGTTTCACCGGACTTGTTCCGGTTCCCGGTTGGGAACGCAGTCGAGATCTCGGCGAATCGGGTAGTGGTGCCGGAGTTGACGAGTATCTACCTGCACGGAGAGGATGGGTTAGCGGGGGCGTTTGACCCGTCTGACGGACGGCTTCGAGTTGAGGGGGCGCGGACGCTCGAAATCAATAGTGCGCCGACGAAGCTGTATTTGCGAGTTGAGTGTCCGCTGGTAGTTGAACGAGAAGAGTCGCGGGTGATGGTTCGGTTTGACAGGAGGGTCGATGTACAGGTTGGGGTACGGTCGTTGCATGACCAGCCAGCGGGGACGATTACGACGCCGGAGAGTCCGGAGGATGTGATGCGGGCGGTGTCGTTGTTGGGGTCGGCGTTGAAAACGACATCGGCGGAGCGGTCGTTTCCGACGTTGCGTGGGCATCCGCCATTGATTGAGACGGGGGACGTGTTTACGGTGCCGGATGGCATCGAGCGGCCGGAGACAGGGGTTCGGGTGGAGGTGCCTGCCGAGTATGAGTACGTGTATCCGGCGGTGTCGCTGGCGTATTATCTCGGCGCGGAGGTCGTGCCGGGCAGTCAACCACGACTGGTGACGGAGGGTGGATTCACGTATGATTTAGAGGGCGATGTAGGGTACGAGCGACGGGTGGGGCGTGTCCTCCGGCAGGTGTTCGTATTGGATTGTGTGGTACGGACGGAGGGCTACTACCAGATTGCGTTGCATGAACGCCACCGACTGGAGGAGCGGTTGGACGTGGATGCTGGCTGGCTATACGAGTTGCCGCTGGCGGCGCGGCTTGAACAGTATCTCGACATGCCGTATGACGCGGTCGCGGATGTGGTTCCGGCGTGGCCGTTAACTGTCGATGTCGATCCGTCTGTGTCGAGTCTCGACGCAATGCCGTTTCTCGCTGACGAGTTAGCCGTTATACGGACAACTCCTGACCAGTCGAGGTCGGCGACACCGACACCAGATATGATTACGGACTTCCAACGCACCGACTCTACCCCTGATTTGGAATCTAAGGGAGTGTCGAGTGAGTTTGTGACGCCGGACCCAGTGTCGTTCGACACGGTTGGTCGGGCGTGGATCGGAGATGATGTACCGGTCGGCGTGACCAAACTCACGTCTGAGTCGCTCCACCGTAGTCTCGACGTTGACCCAGACCCCTCTCCAATCCAGATTCACGTCGTCTGCAACGATCCAGCGATGCAGGCCGAACGCGCGGTCTCGGAGTACTACCAGCTGAACGAACGCCACCAATTCGACATCACCGTCCACACCAATGTTGAAACAGAGGAGTTGCGGGCATTGCTCGCCCAAGATGCGGACTTCCTCCACTACATCGGCCACGTCATCGACGACGGTATTGTTTGTCCAGACGGCCACCTTGACACCGGGACGCTCTCGAACGTCTCGGTGACAGCATTCCTCTTGAACGCCTGCGACTCCCACGAGCAAGGCCTACAACTCGTTGAGGCCGGAAGCCTTGGCGGAATCATCACTCTCTCCGACATCGCCGACACCGTCGCCACACAAGCAGGCACCCAACTCGCCCGCCTCCTCGCCGCAGGCCACACCCTCCACACCAGCACCACCGTCCTCCAAACCCACCTCCTCTCCGGCACCAACTGGCTCACCATCGGCAACCCCACCCTCTCACTCTGTCACTCACAAAGCGGGAATCCACTCTACTTACGCATCACTGACATTGATGATGGGATTTTCAGGACCGAATTCTACGCATTTGTATCGCCAAGCCATGGGCTTGGCTCTGCTCTCAAACTGCATATTGACTCGGAGACTCGCTATTTAGCGAGTAGCAAACTCGATACGCTGGACCTCTCGGAGATAGAACTTGACGAAATACTGGAAAGGAATATTCTAGCGATTGATTACAATGGAGAGCGGTACTGGAGCGATGAAATTTCGGCGTCTGATCTAATCTAGGGACCGGGGTGCGAGTCCGCTAGTGGGATGATGTCGGTGGTCAGTATGAGTTGTCCGCCGAGCAGGCTAGCGGTAAAGACTGCATTAGTTAGCTTTGGGTGGTTCCGTCCGAGGGTAGCTAGTTTCGATTGCATTGCAAGCGGAGTATACCCGTCTACTGTAATACTATTAATGCAAGTATTATGGATTTTGACAGCAGTTGGTGAACACCTTCACCAAATCACCCGAAGCTATTCTACTCGGTACGTCTGAAACGGGTCACGTCGGCGCGATGGACGTTAACAATGTCGGTGTTCTCTTTAACCTCATAAAGGTACATCTGGAACTGAGTCGTGGGACTCCTCGGGAGGGTGGGACGTGTCGCTCCAATCTCATAAGGGTACATTTGGAACTCATCGAAACAGCCGATTTGGTCGTTGCCGGGGTCGCTTCAACCCCACAAGGGTGCGTCTGGAACATCTTAGCGAATCGCTTCGCCAGCGGAGTGAACTGCGCTTCAACCCCACAAGGGTGCGTCTGGAACGAAGGCGTTGCCGGAACCGTGGGGGTCGCTGTTCGAACTTCAACCCCACAAGGGTGCGTCTGGAACGAGACGTTCATCTTCCCGGTTTGACGGGAATAGACACTTCAACCCCACAAGGGTTCGTCTGGAACGATGATGCCGCGCATCCCGCTGTTCTTGCCGTCCCACACTTCAACCCCACAAGGGTTCGTCTGGAACGGTTCGAATCAGCCGAAATCGAGGAGTGGCTGGATGAAACTTCAACCCCACAAGGGTTCGTCTGGA
Source organism: Halorussus salinus (assembly GCF_004765815.2). NCBI lineage: Archaea > Methanobacteriati > Methanobacteriota > Halobacteria > Halobacteriales > Haladaptataceae > Halorussus > Halorussus salinus. The sequence goes on from NZ_SBIS02000012.1 coordinate 194,534, forward strand.
ACCCGATGATGCTCCGGTGTTCACCGTCCACGACCTCACTTCAACCCCACAAGGGTTCGTCTGGAACAGATTCAACATATCTGGCTTATCGCCCCTCGAAAAGACTTCAACCCCACAAGGGTTCGTCTGGAACACATCGGCGACCGGATGACGACGACCATGCGGTCGGTACTTCAACCCCACAAGGGTTCGTCTGGAACGAGCGTGGCGGCCCTCGTTGTCGGTGAGTTCTTCGAAACTTCAACCCCACAAGGGTTCGTCTGGAACCGGGGATGCACGCACCACTTAACCGCCACGACTGTCCACTTCAACCCCACAAGGGTTCGTCTGGAACACCTCCGGGCCGCGAGCGGATATCACGGACCTCGTCACTTCAACCCCACAAGGGTTCGTCTGGAACGTCGTGGGTTTCGGCGAGTCTGGCGATGACTTCGCCACTTCAACCCCACAAGGGTTCGTCTGGAACACGCTCGACGCCGACCACACCTGCCCCGGATGCATCTTCAACCCCACAAGGGTTCGTCTGGAACCACGGCGGTTGGTCCGGGCGACCTCGACGAGACGGACGGTCTTCAACCCCACAAGGGTTCGTCTGGAACGCCCGAGATACGGCGACTCGACCATTCGAGGACGCCTCTTCAACCCCACAAGGGTTCGTCTGGAACTCGAGGCAGTCATCATCAACGACGAGGCCCACGATCTTCAACCCCACAAGGGTTCGTCTGGAACGGTGACGAGAGTCGGGTTGTCGGGGTCCGTCTCGTCTCTTCAACCCCACAAGGGTTCGTCTGGAACCTAAGATGTGGTCCTCCGGTTCGCCGTCTACTCGGTTCTTCAACCCCACAAGGGTTCGTCTGGAACTCGATTTCAAGACCTACGACCCCGGTTCCGAGGGAATCTCTTCAACCCCACAAGGGTTCGTCTGGAACCTGATGTTCACCTCGCCGTGGAAATCGTAGCGCCGTCTTCAACCCCACAAGGGTTCGTCTGGAACCTGCCGAACATACTTCCACCCGATCACGGTGATCGGCTCTTCAACCCCACAAGGGTTCGTCTGGAACCAGTAGCGAGTTCGCGGCTCTCGACCGAGTGAGCAGTCTTCAACCCCACAAGGGTTCGTCTGGAACTCCGCGTGCAGCCGGATAGCCTGGAAGAACTGGTGCTTCTTCAACCCCACAAGGGTTCGTCTGGAACACCGACGACGGCACTCAAATCCCCGCGGATGACCTTCTTCAACCCCACAAGGGTTCGTCTGGAACCCCGAGGAAGATTTCTTCCGCGAGTTCTTCGAGGTCTCTTCAACCCCACAAGGGTTCGTCTGGAACCATGCCGGATTTCCCGGCCTCACAGGCTCTCGTGGCTGAACGCATACAAGTGTTTCCGTCGACCCTCAATTCCCCCTGAACCCCCGGGGGGTCGACGGAGATCGAGAGGAGTTATTTGGTTCTCGGTGAGGCGACTTCGACTGGAATAGGTAACGCATCGAGCCGAGCAACTGCGGGCTACGGTTCTGCGACGCCGTAAAAGTCTTCGATGGCGGTTTCGGTGTCGTTTTCGAGGGCATCGAGTCGGTCGTGGTGGAGGTCTCGCCATTCTTGGCCGACCCGAGCAAGCTCCGAGTCGGCGAGCTGGTAGCCGTCGATGCGGCCGAGCGAAACGCGGTCGAGGAGACCGAGTTCGACGAGGAGGTCTTTGTGTTGGTGGACGGTTGACTCGTCGAGGTCGGATGCGGTGGCGAGTTCGCGGACGTTGAACGCGCGGTTGGGGTTGGCGAGCGCGGTCTCGACAATCTTGAGTCGAGCGGGGTGGCCGTAGATCTTCGTGAGCGGGCCAGCATCGCCAGTCATGTCTCTTGCTGGTACCTCTCCACGACTAAACCTTGGGTTCTCCTACTGAGATTTTCCAGCGATGCATTATCGTGTCTCGGCTAGATCGTTTATGTCTGTGACCACAGGTTTTAATCTATGGCTCTTTTGTGAAGCACCAGCCAGCAAACGCATACCAATAACACTGAAGTGGTACTACAACTCTACAATAGCTAATTAAGAATGTCATTAGAGACGAAACTCACTGAGATGGGCGACCCAGGTCGGTTTGAGAAGCTTTCAACAGAAATTCTTCGTTGGAGTAATAAGAAATACAGATCAGTCATCCAGACCGGTGTCAATACAGAAGGGAAGCCGATTAGAGACCCAGTGGATGGCTTAGGACAGGCTCCAGATGCTAATCCACCTCATTTCGTCTTTCTAGAGTTTACGACGACTAAAAAGAGTGGGCTGGAACGAAAATGGCTCGCCAATCCAGATCCAGAAACCGATAAATCGAAAGGCGACTTAATCAAAGCTGCTGAGCAAGCAGAGGATATTCGTGAAGATGTCCCTCATGCTGACTTTACAGTAGTTTTAGTCTCAAATCGAGTGTTAGATAGCGACCTTATGAGAGCCGTCTTTGGCACTGCTAGCTCCTTTGATATCTCTGTTGATGTTTGGGACGTTCACCGGCTCGCAGGGTTCCTACAGACTGATCCTAATGGTCAATATTTACGGAGTAAGTATTTTGGAATAGATGAGGAACGGCTCTCCGAACCACTTTTGTTGGAATTGTCGAATGACAGCCTTCGGTCCTACGAAGAGAGCTTTCGTATCCCTGTGGATACGGCAAAAGTTGAGCGTCCAGAGCAGTCTACAATTATAGAAAGCGCCCGAAGCTCTGGAATGGAGAGTTATTTCATTCCTATAGTTGGTAATTCAGGATTCGGAAAAACCGTCATTTGCCATCAGGTGATGGAACAATGGAGAGCAGACGAAAAGCCAACGCTGAGGCTAGATTCGGAAGATATTGAAAATGCAAAGACATTAGCACAAGCACTGCAGTCTGGACTCACGCGTCTACAACCAAGTTTGGAGTCTACTGCGGGTCAAAAAGCAATTCAACTTGCTCAAGACACTTCCCAGCTTTTAATCGTAGTTGATGACCTCAACCGTGCAGATAATCCTTCCCAACTATTGTCACAACTACAAAATTGGATGGGAGGCGCACGAGAAGTAGCTTCAGATGGATCAGGAAATGGAGAGTCCGCTGACATAGGTGGGTTACCAGTCACTATTTTATGCCCACTGTGGCCCCGAATATGGGCCAAACAAAAGCGGAATATAAATCAGAACAAATTCGCTAAAATCATCGAGCTTGGGCCGCTTTCTGCCGAAAAGGCCGGTCATCTCATTCAAGCACACGCAGATGCGCATGGGCACGATTTTACCGATGAGAAGGCTCTTAGTCTCGCAGAGAAAGTTGGTCGGGACCCCCATCTAATTGGTTTACTTGGCCAGCTAATGCATACAAAGGACACTATTGACGATCTACCGGATACATCGAAAGAAGTACTGGATGAGTATTCCGAGTATGCTTACGAAACAGCAACTGAAGCATCAGATGGATCATTAATTGTCCCAGACTATGAAAGAGCAGTTGAAGAGTTATCGCTCGGTGTGATGGAGAATAAGAATTTAGCTCCGACATGGAGAGAGGTATGTGACCTGTCATGGTCTACTTCACAGACACTGGATGGAATCCGAACGCTATCTAACCAAGAACAAATATTCTCAATTCTGAAACAGCGTTCTGATCGAATTCTATCTTTTAGACATGATCGGATTCGGGATTTCCTTTTAGCTGAATCTAGTCTGAGCGAGATTGAACGAACCGGTAATATACCTGCCTGTCTGACTGATCCGTACTATTACTCGATTATAGGGGTGGGAATTGCGTTTTTCCGTCCCTCAGAAGCTATCCTTTCAGAGTTGCGCGAGAAGAATCCGATTGCACTACTTGAATCTCTCCGTAGACTCGGCGGAGAGGCCCCAGAGTATGAACAGAAGGTAGGAACAGAGTTTCAACAGTGGCTGGATGAACAGGAGGATGACACGGAGATTCCTAACAGCATGCTCGGTGAAATAATGGATAACCTCCAGCAAACAGACTCGAAACAAGTTCTAAAAATCGCTGATTTTCTGCCACAATTTCCCCCAGTTCTACTAGCACGGTTCCGAAATGGAGACTTAGAAGCTGGAATCCAGTACTGTACTGGAGGAAGAGGGGGACAACCAAGTCTGAACAACCCTCAACGGGATTCTGTATTCGCCGACGCAATGCAACAAAATGGGAATCGATATACACACAGCCTCTCGGAAGTCTTGTCGTCAGTAGAAGGTGAACACGTCCAAGCAACCCTCCGTCTCGCCGGATTTTTCGGCCGGAGTGAACTCGGACCCGCCCTCAAGAATTGTTGGGAAAACCATTGTGACGATCCGGAACTCTTACCAGCATTTCTCTGGGCAACATTCCAGTGTTGCATTCCAGAACACCGCGACCTCGTTGATCAGGTAGTCGGTCAATGGGCATCTCTGCCGAGTGGGAACTCCATCGATGATACAACCGTTGAGTTCGGTGCTGGAGATGTATATTCGGAAATACAGCACTCCCTCACTCAAGACATTTCTGCAGATCAAGTGCAATACTTAATTGAGGCAGCAGATGAGTTCACGGGGGTAGACAACTATATTACATCGCTGCTAAGTAGGCTGCCAGATCCAGATGCATTAGAATTCGTGGTAAAGAAGCGAGCCGAGAACATGCAAGAAACGGATAAGATATCTCCATGGGCTATGAGTCTACTCGACCATTGGAGTCCTAGCCATCTACGTGGGGATTCCCTCCCGCTTGAATTAAAGGGCCGAATGAAAGAGGTTTGGATGGATGATGAGAAGATCGACGAAATGCGAACGAGTGCGTTTCAGCTCTGGGCTCGAAACGCTGAGGAAAACAATCTTGAGGAATTGAAACGTGCAAGCGAAAATGACCTATTCGAGTACACAGCCTACTATCACCGGATGCGATTAGGTGATGTAACAGCTGTTACATCCAATTCGATTGATTTTGAGAAAAGGGACACCCTTCTCAAACCGCTATCTAATGTTTGGGGTTCTGAAGCCTACAGTCTAGTTGACAGTTTGATTAACGACAATTCTCCGGGAGAGTCAGGGAATTTGTTTCACAGTTTGGGAGATATTCTGTTCCGAATACCACCAGACGATGCGGAGCAATTGTTAGATACGCATTGGAAGAAAGTGAAAAAGCATTCAAAATTCTTCCAAGCAGCACTGTATACTGGAACATCTTTAACGGAAGAGCTTGCGAGGGCCGTATATGAGGATAGTGATGATCCGGAAGGACTATTGAATCATATAGGAATGAATTTCGGGTTCAATACGTCGGGGAAATCCCAACTCATTACTGAACAACATCTGAAATCTCTTGAGCCGTATATTTCTGATATTCCTAATATGGATTTGATAGGAATCGTGGAGAAGGCGGATGAACTTGGAATGAAAGATTGGGCCGCAAACCACGTACAGCCTCATTTGCCAAATGACCAGCGACCGAGGCACTTTCCGACTAACGACGACTTCATAGAGGAACTCAACGAGATTAAAGACAACGACAATAAAGATATCAGGGGTTGGATGACAAGATTTGATCAACGGTCGATATCAAAGTCTCGTGTCTTTGGGGTTCTAGAAGAATGGCTACAAACTAACCCAACACTGGAAACATACAGAATATCTGTGGAGGTAGTAAAGAACTGGGGGACCCGTGAGGAACTCAAAATCTTGGACGACATATCGATTGAAGACGAGAGTGCCCAGCGATTCTACAAAGATGCGGAATTCGGAGTGAAGGTTCGTACACTGAATTGATTATATTTGAAACGATGTCACAATCTAACTGCCACTAAGAAGCTACTCTCTCAGGCAATAATATAACACATATTATGCAAAATTAGACTGTCTTGTCTCAATCCAAGACACCTCTGGATTCTAAGCAAGACAAAATTACAGAGTCAAAACGATTAAAAATACCAAGCGGCTCTATACCTGATGTAACGGTTCGCAGGAAGACCAACCGCGATGGGTCCAGCATCGCGGCTGAGTTCGCGGGCCTTGGTTGGCACAGGCTCCGCGAGGAGTCCTGCACCGAGTAGCAACAGCGTTCGCCACAGGACCATGCAAGACTCCCGAATCCCACCCCAAGAGCGTATCGCTTTCCAATCAGTCGAGCGTCAATTCGCCCTCAAGATAGACGCGACCACGGGCCGTGATTTCGTAATATCCCGGCTCCTCGCGTTCAATCAATCCCTCCTCTTCGAGTTCACGGCAAATTCGCACGATGTAACTGCTGTTCTTATAGCCGGTAGAACGAGTGATAGAGGTCGGATTAAGGCGCATTTTCTCAGACCGACCGCTCGATGGTGGCTCCAACGCAAGCAGTTCAAGGACAGTCCGGTGGGCATCCGTTGGACCATCCTTCTCGATAGCCATACGACATTGTTTTCTCTACCTAACTTTAGTGTAGCCGGAATCCCTCCACAAGTAAATACCTGTTATACCGAGTCAATAGGTATTGAGTTAAGTTTAAGTTGCTACATTTACCACTCGACAAGTAACGGGAACGAGACGCGGATTCACCACTTTCGGTTGGACGCATCGCAGAAACGATGCGGACCCGATGGTGGAGTCATCGGGGTCCGCGGTTCGCTCCCGTATCCACGGTACGGAAGCATGCACGAATTCACCGACGCGGGACTTGAATCCCCCGCACGACTAGCGGATAGTCTGTCAATCGCACGCGCCAGCGGTCGGGGAGGAGTGGCGGCATGACGGCCGAGTCGGTCACGTCGCTCAGGACCATGCCCTACTCCCGAATTCCAATTCAAGAACCTACTATCTTCCAATCAGTCGAGCGTCAATTCGCCCTCAAGATAGGCACGGCCACGCCAATTAATCGAATAATAGCCGGGGTCCTCCCGCTCGACCAACTCGGCATCACGCAATTCTCGGCAGACAACTCCGATATGGCTAGAGTCTTTGTAGCCAGCACTCTGGGTGAGACATTTTGGAGAGAGCCGCATTTTATCGGAGCGAGAAGAAGGCGGGGTTTCGAGCGCCAAGAGTTCGAGAATGGCTCGATGTGCGTCAGTCGGTCCATTCTCTTCCAAAGCCATGGAGAGACATTCTTAAGCCCAGAATTTAATTTGCGTGATTTAATCCCACAATCACTTACTTGGGTTCCTAGGCATTCAGATGAGTGTATAGATTTAAGTTGTGTTAGTTATGAATTGAGAAGCAACGGGAACGAGACGCGGATTCACCACTCTCGGTTGGACGCATCGCAGAAACGATGCGGACCCGATGACTCCAGCATCGGGGTCCGCGGTTCGCTCCCGTATCCACGGTACGGAAGCATGCACGAATTCACCGACGCGGGACTTGAATCCCCCGCACGACTAGCGGATAGTCTGTCAATCGCACGCGCTAACGGTCAGGGAGGAGTGGCGGCATGACGGCCGACACAGTTGCGTCCCTCACGGACTTGCGGGCGTTCGAGCGCGACCTCCTGTACGCGGTCTGCGCGCTCGAAGACGATACGCCGCCGAAAGGACTCACAATCAAAAACTATCTCGACAGCGAGTACGGCGAGGACCTCAACCACAGCCGGCTCTACCAGAACCTCGACCGGCTCACCGACAACGACCTCCTCACCAAAGGCCAGAAAGACGACCGCACCAACGAATACGCGACCACCGACCACGCCCGAGAACTCCTCGCCGACCACGCCCAGCGCCGCGCCAGCGCGGTCGACCTCAACGGAGGTGGCCCCGCATGACCCACGCCATCGAGTTCGGTCCCGACCTAGACGACGCCATCCCCGAGACGTTCGACATCTGCGACGACTGTGGCACGCCCACCGTCCAGCTCTCCTCGCACACCTGTCCCGACCCGGACACGGTTGCCGACCCGTCACGGGCGGAACTCGACCGGCGCGCCGAACAGGACCCCTTCCCCGACTCCGAGACCGTCCTCATCCAGCAGGCGCGACGAGCAACGAGCTACGCCTACCACGAAACCGACGCGAACAACCAGCCGCTCTGTCCGGCGAACACCACCAGCGGATTCGAGCAACTCACTCGCACCGACGCCCAAGCTAAACGGTATGCCCCCTGCCAGTTCTGTCACCGCATCCGCGGAGCCAACGCAGACAACGGAGGTGACCAGTGATGAGTGCCCGTCGGAGACAACTGGCGAGCAACCTGACGAGCTACAAGCGCGACTTACTCTGGGGCGTCCATCGCGCGAACCGCGCACACGAGACCCCCGTTGGCGCAGACGTAAAAACAGAACTCGAAGAGCTAGGCCAAACCAACACCGAGGGCGGCCAATTCTACCCCCGGCTCAACGAACTCGTCGATGCCGGTCTCGTCACGAAAGACGACCATCCAGATGACGGACGCGGATTCACTGTCGACTTGACCGAGGAGGGCAACGCTGTGTTGACCGAGTTAGTCCTCCGAACCGTCGAGTCGCTGGATGTGGATGTCCCCAGATGTGCCCTCCCAGATGCTGATGCTCGGCCGCAAGTTCGAGGTGAAGGCTAATGGCAACTAGCGAGTTCTATGCCAACTCCAGCGGAGAAATCATCTCGATGACCGACGCGGCCGCCAACCGGGACCAGAACCGAGACCGGGACAGCCCTGAGGGATCGAATTCGCTCCTCGTGGCGGCGCTCCATCGGCTGTTCGCCTGTCCAGCGAAAAGACCCGGCAGTTGAGACGTTCTGCCCGAACCACCAGACCAGCCACGGAGGCGACGATGCCGGACCGGACACCGGATATCGGGAGAGTCGTCGAGATGCCGAGCGGCGAGTGCGGCGAAATCCCCACCGACCACAAGCCCACTCCCGACGCTATCCGTGTCCGACTCGATTCCGGCCGCGAACCACGGTATAGCAACGTTGAACCAGTCTCCCCCAACCGAGAAACCACTTCCCAGCAATGACCGCGACACGGACCGACTCCCCCACGACCAGTACCGAGACACGAACTAGCCAAGTTTTCATTCGCACGAATAGCGAGGAGAAAGCGATGGCGGAAGCCGCCGCCGAATACTATGGTTGTTCGCAGGCGGAAGCCGGACGGCAACTCTACGAAGCGTGGTTCCAGAACACGTTCGGCGACGTGGACCCCCAGCTCGTCGCCGACACGAACCTCGATGCCGAAGACTTGCAGAATCTCGCCGCGAAAGATCTCTCCGAAGACGAACTCCACGCAGAACTCCGCCGACACGCAACCTCGGACGACTCCGACACTACGCCGACGAGCTACACGGCGACGGTCGTCCCGGCCGAACTCGAACGCTCCGGCCCTGAACTCGACTACGAGGATCTTCGGGAAGCCGTCCAAGACCCCGAAGACGGCGGCTACTGGAGCGACAATCTCGAAATCCACCCCGACCGCGTCGGCAACACAACGCTTCGAGCGAACCACTTAGTCACGAGTCGCGTCCTCGCTGCGATGGCGCGGTCATGCGCAAACGAGGGCGTTTTTCACGAAGATCCACTCACTGACCTCGTTCAACAGTACTGTTTGCATCTCACGGATCGGTTCAACGCCGACCGTGGGAACCAGTATATCATCGAGACCTACAAGAACAACGTTAAACGACTACTTTGGACCCACCCTCGTCCGAGTTCCAAGACGTTGTTCACGAGCGAGGAGTCCTACTACAGTGCGCTTCCCGGCCTGATGAACGACTGCGAGACCACGCTCAGCGGCTTTGCCGATATCATCCTCCAGCGAGAGGAGTGCCTTGAGACGGACCTCGCTGGCCCGCTAACCGCTTCGCTTGCGGAAGTCGAAGACCTCGATGACTGGTACGGCATCGTCGGTGAAGCACTCGAATTCGTCGCGACGACAAGAAACATTATTAGTGGAATCACTGACCCAGATCAGTTCCTTGAACAGGCCGGGGATGACGCCTTCGACTTTGGTGTCCGACCTGAGGTGGACGGACCGTTTGGAGAGCTAGCGAAATCCCAGAAAGAGTTCATGAATCTTTACGAGACGAATCTGCATGTTCACGTTCAAGAGAAGATAGAGGAGAACCACGTTTCCCCCGAAGTCCAGAATATGCTCAGACGGGAGTAGCCAGCTCGTCACGGGTCGGTCCGCATCACGCTGGATAGCGGCTACTGTAGCTTTCCCTTTCTTGGTTCGGCCATAGAAGCAGTACCAGTTCCTCGGTGACTGCGAAGAAGTAAGTTCTCGACATTTTCACAGCGATTTCTTGGAGCAGTCCGTTCATTAACCGGGTAGATGACACTGATGGACCGATTCGTCGAGGCGATCAATCGGCATTAGGGCGATACCGCTTGCGGTTAAGTTAGCTAGATTGGAGAAGCAGAGCGAGAAATAGCGTTCCGTCTTGCGATTAACAATAGACCGCTTGCGGAATTCGGCCCGATTTTCTCGTTCTACAGAACGGCATTAAGATAGAAAGATTGGTGGAAACGCTCGGTAGCGGGGCGAGAAGTAGAAATCATGCGCGGTTCATCGTCTGCAAGAATACCGATTGAGAGACGGTCATGAGCGACGCTACGGAAGAACTCTGTTCTTCCTTCGCTTAGAAGCCGACAGTACGGATATCATTGAAATTATGGATTTAAAAATATTTTGATTCCAGTAGTTTATCAGGATAGAACATACGATACCAGTTATTAATACATAGAACCGCGTTCTTAATAACGGGCTTTCCGGAGCGTTAACCGTGTATCTGGTTTTTCAGGTCTTCTCGACCACGCTGGCGGTAACCATACCGTCTTCTCACGTCCTTTCGGTCTCCCCACCCGTCCAACTCGCTGACTTACGTCTAAGAAACGAGAAAATCGAATCGAATTCCGCAAGCGGATCTCAACAACGTGCTGGTGCAGTTGAACGAAACTCCCCTTCCGTGTCGCATCGAATCTTCCCGCTGCGAGTTGCTCCCAGCGATATTTTGATATTATAGAGCGTATTAAAATAATCTAATGCGTCGAACACCAGATTCCGTTTCTGCGTCGTTAGACCCGCCGATGGACATGGCTGTTGAGTTGTTCCTCGAACACGGTGAACGAGCAGATTTTATTCGGGACACTCTTCGAGAGGAGTTTTTCGGTCGTGAGCCGGAGTCTATCGACGAGTATCGCGTTTTGACTGAGCTGGCACGGCAACACATCAGGGAGTTAGATGCCGACATCGAACGGTTAGAGAACGAAATCGCCTCCAAGCGGCGACAGCAAAAGAAGTATAGAGAGTACGTGGATCGCTTGGAGGAGCTAAAGTCGGAGATTGCAAAGAAAGACGCAAAAGAAGAGATGAATCGACTTGACCAAGCCGATCCAGTAAACAAGTAGCTGTTGCCATCACGGCCTCCACCGACAAACTAAGATAGAGAGACCATCGTTTCCAGTGCTTTTCCAAACTGAAGCGTGAGTCGTTGCAGTGGCGGTCGACATTTACTATTCTTGTCAATCGTCAATTGCGGGGTGTCAGCATCGGCTTGGCTGTCTTGTGTCGCGGTCAAATGCTTCTCATCCTCAACTGAGTCATCGTCGTTCGGTGTTCTCTAGAACGACTCCCTCCGCTGGGGTAGCGGTCTGTCCTCTTAGAGACTTACCTCCAACTAGGGCAGTATAGTGTACGTGACTGTCTTTCATACAGGAATAGTCCAAGTAGTATTCTTGTTTGGTGTTACTGTCTAGTGTTACTGCTTGGTATTGCTGTCCAGTATTATTACTTGGTGTTACTAACCATTGACAATAGCCAGTACAGTTGACCAGTCTATCTGGTTAGCGTATTCGACAGGTACGTGTACTCAATGAATCTGATGAGTACATCTGGCTAACCCACCCCCCAGTGTTTCTAGATAGTGTTACTAAATAGTATTACTGGACAATTTTACTGGACAGTGTTACTGGCTTGTCTGACGAGTCTTTTTATAGCAGGGGTGGGACATCTCAATTGATGATCTCGTACACCGTCTGGAGTGAAGCAGGCGGCATCGGCAAAACAACGACCACCATCAGCCTCGCCGCTGCACACGCCCGCCGCGACCAAGACGTTCTCGTCATCGACATGGACCCACAGGATGGGGGCCTCACCCATCACTTCGGCGCAGAAGACTACCGCAAAGACCCTGACGTGGACAACCTCGTCCGACACCTCGTTGAACGTCCGAAAGGAGACTTCGGAGATATCATCCGAACTGTGGAAGACGATATTGACCTTGTCCCCAGCCACAACATGCTCAGCGACCTCGAACAGAACCTCTCTCGGGCAGCGAAAATGGAGGAGTCCATGCATGACGCCAATTATCGCTGGCCGAAAGAAAAGCAACTCCGGCGTGTCCTCGCTGACGCCGACATCCCGAACGAGTACGATGTGATCATCGTGGACCCGCCTGCGACGGTTGGTCAGCACCTCTATAATGCTGTGTACGCCACCTCGAACTTGTTCATCCCTGCAGAACTCTCCCCGAAGGGGAAGCAAAGCGTGGACGGGCTGCGTGACGTTGTTGACGGCATTGAGGATACGCTCGGCGATATCGAGGTCGGCGTCCTTGGAGTGGTCCCAAACAAAGTCTCTGATACGACCCTCCAACAGGAATACGAACAGCGACTCGCCGACCAAGACCTCCCCGTTGCACCCGTCTCGATTCGAGAGCGCGGGGCGATGCTGAGTACTGCATGGGAACACCAAGTCAGCATCTTCGAACTCGCTGAAAATGATGACTACCGCGACCTCCGCGACTACGAGGAGCAGACCTTGGAGAAGTTCCACCAGCTCGCCGACTACATCACGACACAGTTCGAGAACCCTGAGGAAGTGAAAGCATGAAATCCGGCGCATCAGATCCATTTGCTGACGACGATGACTCGACTGACGAGACGAAACAGGAAACAGAGACGGACTCGGTAGTGTCTGAGCAGTCAACCGACCGAGTTGACTCGGCAGATGAGGTCAGTAATACTGGTCAGTTTAACCGATCAGACTTACCATTCAAACTTCGTCGTGACAAGGTGAAAGACGAACGAGAGAACGTCCATCAGTTGTTTGTCCAAGATGCGACTGAAGCGGACGAGCAGGATGCTCGCCGCAATCTCGATGACCGCTTCGATGAAAGCGTCTACAAACTCGACGCCCGCGAGGCGATTTATCTCGCAGGAATGCAGAATATCGACGACGCCGAAGACATCCTCCGAGAGTGGGGCTACGACCTATAGCCCACTCCCGCTAACCAATGTTGACCTAGCCATAGATGCCATCATTGGTTAGTTCCGGTCGTTGTCGCCGCAGCTTGGAACACCTTCATCACCCCTCATTCGTCGTTCAGTCCGTCGTAGTCAGTATCCCGAACCGTCGGGATTACTCACCAGCGCGTAGTACTCCCGCCCGTGAACCTGCTTGCGTGGCCCGATCTCCTCGCTGTCAGTCAACCTGTCGCCGTCGGTGTCGTAGCCAGTCTTGTGTGTGTCGGTCTCGACGGCCTACTTGATTCACCGTTGAACCCAACTGAGTGAGTACGAGCTGGTTAGCTGTCGCGGTTAAATTCGGCAGATGTGAGGAAGTCGGCAGTTGTTGGTGGCTCCCAACCGCCTTCGGTCTACGGTTCGGAAGAGGGGAGAACGTCGTCCTCGGCTAGTTCGTTAACTGGTGGCTGTAGGTCGTCTGCTTCCTTTAAAGGCTCTTCGTCAAGTTCCGATGACGAGCCGTACGCCCGGAGCAATTGGCGGATCTCGTCAGTCGGTAGACCAAATGTCTGTTTCAAACTGCATTTCTGAATCCTACCGACGGTCTTCGACAGTCTCCAATAGCTCTTGAAGTTCCCGAATCTGTCTGTGATCTCGAACGTCTTCATTTGTGGCAAATATCTTCTCCAACGATTCGTTCCCGAGACGAATCACTTCCTTGGTGAACGCCTCCTTCGTTATGATGACTTGAGGTTCGATGGACATCCGTTCGTGCGGTTCATCAGCGCTCTTTTTGGAGAAACATTGTGCGAAGGTCATCGTTTCGTCATCGCGTGGATCAAGAACGAGATACGTTGGCCCATCGGCCGTCTTGATGACTCTCTTTTCACCGTTTTCGATTGTCTCGACTGCCTCTAGAGCCTGACCTAAGAAGTTAGTCAGGTACACACCGGTATACCCTTTCTCAGCCCCGGAGATAGACACGTCTCCTGCTTGGATTCCGAGTGAAACACGCGGATTGTACGCGCGTCCCTCACCGGTGACCTGCCGCTCGAAATCGTCGTCGAACTCAACCGTTAGCCGGAATCGATCAAACACTGGGTCAGTCATCTCTACTTCAGTCTATCTTTCCAGTCGTTCGCTTCGCCGATCCATTGTTTTACTGCCGATCCTTCGCCTTCAGGGAAGGCAGAAACCAACTTTCCGGTGTCCGGATCAACTCGAACCGTGATTTCGTCAATACCGTCTATCGAAGGTTTATAGATGTATTCTATGTCACCTGTTGCCCCTATTTCGGGGTTGTCACCTCGTTTCACCGCGGTATACACGAGTTCTTTTACCTCCTCTTCTGAAAGTCTATTCGGCAAGTCGCGCCCCTTAACAGTTTGACCTATAGGGAAGAACGAGGTTAGTCTTTTCTCATCCAACTCAATCGTACCGTAAACGTGACGACCGCGTATGTGTGTCCAACCGGTATCTCGGTCACCCAGTTCAAGCGACACTACACCGGTGTTATCGTTGAACGATTCATCCGGCGAAGTAACGAATTCAGTTTTACTTAAGTCACCTCCATCGGCTTCAACTTTGAGAAGTTGTTTAGCAGTGATATCACTATCTGCGTAGTACTTTGTGTTGTCGTCGTCAATCAACTTCGACGCCCGCTGAAGGTCGTTCCCGTCGATATCGTCACGCTCGTAGGCCTGGATAAGCGGGACGATGTCTCTTTGAGCGGTGTTTCGGAAGAACTGCACGCCGAGAATCTCGGTCTCTGATAGAACTTCTTTGAATTCTCCGCCAAGCCCATCGTCAACTAAACTTTCGTGTTTCTGAAGAACGTTCTCGATATCCCGACTACTTAGGTCCGCACCGTCAGCCCGCCTCGCTTGGACGAGTACTCGCTGTGAATCAGCATCCATCCGAACGAACTGATTCAAGGCGTCATCGTCCAGTTCGCTCGCCACCTCGACGCCATACCGACTGGTATGAACGAACGCTCGTCGAGCGTTTGCAGCACTCACGTCGGTCTTCGCTAACCGCGCGCTGAATTCACTCGGGTCAACATCCGCCGCAACGACCGCATCATTATACACTCGTTGCTCACGATCATTCAGATCCGTACAGTCACCACCACCGACCCGCTGGGTTCCGTATCCACCAGCACTACACGCCCGTTGGAACAGGGCTTTCACGTCTTCGTCGTCCAACTTTCGGAGGTCGTCTGCCCCATCCTCCCCGTGGCGCGCAAGGAACCTCGTCACCCGCTTCTGCTCAACGTCCGATAGGTCGGCGGTATCAACCTCAGCCTTCTGCTGAAGTTTCCACAGCCGATAGGTCGCACCCGCCGATTTCGCCCGCCGCAGTAGTGGCCCCGCCGCTTTCTTCCCACCTTCGGCCAGCCCGGTGGCCACGCGCGCCTTGCCACGGTCGTAGGGTGCCTTCAGCCGCATCGCGGTCTGGCCTGCCCGCGTCGATTTGGCGAACGACTCCATCTTTTTGAAGTACGACGTACTTTTGACGAATGACCCGACTTTCGCTCCTGCAATCGCTTTCGTGAGGAATCCGGCGACATACCCGCCGTACCATGCGTGCTTGTACTCGTCGTAGTACTGGTCGCCCTTCGAGTAGGGGTTATTCGTCTGCTGTTTGTCTTGAACACTTGATAGCATCGCCTCCATGAACATATCGAGCAAGCCGGTTCGGTCGAGTACTTCGATTAACTGTCTAAGTTGCTTCACGAACCCGAAGGGGTCGTCGAAGAACCCGAGGAGCGACTGAATACTGCTTCCGATGTTGGCTTGGAAGCCCGAACATGCGCCTAAATAGCCAGCGAAGCCACCGTTCTGTCTTCCGGTCGCGCTCATCCGCTTGGCTAACTGTCCGCAGTCGTTCGCTCGACGAATCGCGGTAAGAGACTCTCGATTCCCGTGGCTATCGGTCGCCGTCACCTCGACAGTAGACCCGCTAAGTCCAGTGTCTCCTATCTGGCTGATTTCGACGGTCATCGACCCATTGTGGTGGCTGAAGACGCGTTCGGGTGATTCGCGATAGAACGTGTTCCCGTCTTTTCGAAGCGTCGTCTGTTCGACGCCACTCGGGTCGGCGACGAAGTAATCGACGAGATACGTGCGTTCGAGAGCGCTGTAGTTTTCGATATAACCGTACTTGGCGAGGCGAATGTCCGGCCCCCGGTAGTCGTAGAGGGTCGGGTCTGCACCGAAATCGCGCTCGCGGCCGTCTTCGAGACCGTCGCCGTCGCTATCTCGGTTATCTGGATTCGTCTGGTACAGCCACTCCTCGCGGTCCGAGAGGCCGTCCTCGTCGGAATCTCGGCTGAGGGGGTCCGGACTCACCCACGGCCGGTAGAGTTGCGCTTTCTTTTTGCTCGGACTCTGCGCGCTAAGATACGTCCGCGACTTCTCCGGACTCCGCGTCACCGCGAGATGGTATCCACTTTCGACCTCCTGCTTGTCGCTCAGTCCGTCGTGGTCGGTATCCCGGACCGTCGGGTTGCTCACCAACGCGTAGTACTCCCGCCCGTGAACCTGCTTGCGCGGCCCGATCTCCTCGCTGTCGGTCAACCCGTCGCCGTCCGTGTCCGCGAGGTACGGGTCCGTATCCAGACATTGCCCGCGGCCGTCCCAGAGGCCGCAGGTCCCGCGCTCGACGCTGTCGTAGAGACCGTCGCCGTCGGAGTCGTAGCCGATTTTCAGCGCATCGATCTCGAAGGTCGCGCGCCCGACCGTCACGACCCGAATCGTGACCTGTTCGCCCGCGAACTGCGAGAGGTCTTGTTCGACCGCCTCAAACTCGCCGCGGTCGCCCTCGCCGCCGGGGATGATGCCCGTCGCCTTGACCGTCGAGTTGTTCGCCGTGCGAGCGATGTGCGAGCGGTCCTCGCCGTAGACACGGATGCGCTGGTCGTCAGGACCGATGACCACGAGTTCGGCGACCGACCGGTCGCTGGTGGCCTCGGCTTTGGCGATAGTGCCGAGCGTGACGGTTTCGGCGTCGCGTAACGTGACGGTACGTTCAAGGCTCGATTTACGCGGACAGCCGTTCGGCTTCCAACCGGGGAACTTCGGACAGGCGTCGTTCAGGTTCTTTGTATCGTCACTGTCGTCGTCCTCCGGACAGCCGTCCGGCCCGGAGCCAGCCTCGTCCGGACAGTCGTCGTAGTAGTCGTTGTACTGGTCGTCGTCGCTGTTCTGCGCGCATCCGTCGTCAACGCCGGGCGTATTCGGACAGTCATCGTAGTAATTGCGCGTGCCGTCGTCGTCGCTGTCACTCTTACAGCCGTCACCAGCCCCGACTTCGTACGGACAGTCGTCCTCATGGTTGACTTTTCCGTCGTCGTCGCTGTCGATGGGACAACCGTCGGACCCGAGACCATATTCGTACGGGCAGTTGTCATTGCGGTCCCACGTCTCATCACCGTCGGAGTCATCTCTCGGGTCCGGGTTCGAAACCTCCTTTTCCGTAGTCGTCTCCTTCGTCGTCTCCTCTGTCGTTTGACACCCCCGAGGATTCTGACGACAGTACACGTAGCCCGAAACGGTCTTGGCATCGGTCGTCCGTACCGTAGTCGTCGCTGTCGGCGGTTTGGTCGTCGTGGTCGTTGCGGTTGGCGGTTTGGTCGTCGCGTCACTCGTGTCCGTACCCTGTTCCGTTGGATCGGTGTCTGCCGTCGCGGTCCGGTCGGTATCTATCGTTGCTGTCGACTCGCCCGTCGTCGTCCGACCGGTTGCTCCTCCGTCAGTGGTCGTCACCGTGGTGACTGTTGGCGAACCATCACTGGCTCTATTGGTAGTCGTGGTGTTCGTCGACGTTCCGCCCGTTACGGTAGTGACGGTGCGAGTCATCGTCTCGGTCACCACAGTGGTCGTTCGCTCGGAGGTGGTCTGGGTCCCCGCGGCGTCGGTCGTCGTCTTCGCGTCCGGGACACGGGTGGTCGAGGAGTTCGCCCTGGACCGACCCCCGAGTTGTTTCGTCCGGTCGTCCGGTTTCGTCCAGTTGCGGTTGTCGGGGCGGTCGGTCGTGCCGACGACGACCGCCGACGAGCGGTCGGCGGTATCCGTGTCGCTGGCGGTATCGAGCGATGCTGTCGCACTGACCGTCGCGGTCGAGACTGTGCCGTTTTCTGTCCAGTTGGCGAGGTTGCTGAAGTCGTCGCTTTGGGACCATTTTGCGGGTCGGGTGCGGTTGAACTGTGCTTCCCATTTGTCGGTTGAGATGACCGTATACGTCGAGAAGTGGGGTGTTTCGGCGGTGACGGTGTCGTTGGTGGTGTCGACGGTGGAGTTCTCGACGGCGACGAAGGTTTGGAGGGTTTCGTTGTAGCGGTAGGCGTCGAGCGTCGATTCGTTTGCGTCGCTGACCGTCGACTCGTTGTAGGGGAGGGTGATGTTCGCGGTCGAGAAGTTCTCGCTGGTCTCGAACTCGTAGGTCTCGCTCGCCGTGACGTTCTGGACTGTCTGGGTTTCTAAGACGGGTTCGGAACTGTTGTTGACCGAGACCGTGTCGGCGACGTTGCCCTCGCCGGTGATGGACATCGTGACGCCGGTTTGTTCATCGGTCGAACTCGTCGTGAACGTCTCGTTGCCGTCGAGCGTCCCGTCGCCGTCGGTGTCGGCCACCGTCGGGTCCGTCGAGAGGTTGATCTCCTCGCTGTCGTTCAAGCCGTCGCTGTCGGTGTCGCCCGCCAATGGGTTCGTCCCGTAGATGTCTAGTTCTTCGCTGTCGTTCAGGCGGTCGCCGTCGGTGTCCGACTGGTTCAGGTTGGTTCCGACGGTCCGCTCGCGGCTGGTGTCGAGTCCATCGTTGTCGAAGTCTTCGGCGGCGTCGGGAACGCCGTCGTCGTCGGTGTCCGCCGACTGGGGCGATAGCAGACTGGATTGGGTCTCGTAGCCGTCGCTGAGACCGTCGTCGTCGGTGTCGTTGTCGTAGGGGTCGGTCCCCAGCGCGTACTCGTAGTAGGTAGCGACGGCATCCGCGTCGAAGTCTTCCGAACCATCGCTGACGTTGTTGCCTGCTTCGTTGGTGTCCGTGCGTCCCGAGTTACTGTCGGCGACGAGCGGGTTCGTGAGCGTCCGGTTCAACTCGGTGCTGTCGTTCAGGCGGTCGCCGTCAGTGTCCGAGGAGTTCGGGTCGGTGCCGTACTGGTGGACTTCCGGGCCGTCCCAGATTGTTTCGTTGTCGGTGTCGACGTTCAGCGGGTCGGTCTGGTAGGTGTGAATCTCGGGACCGTCTTCGAGACCGTCGTCGTCGGTGTCCGCGTCGAGCGGGTCCGTACCGTTGGCGACTTCCGGGCCGTCCCGGAGACCGTCACCGTCCGTGTCCGCCACCAGCGGGTCCGTTCCGTGGATGTTCAGTTCGGCCCCGTCCGAGAGGCCGTCACCGTCCGTATCTACCGCTAGTGGGTCGGTGCCGTGGTCTTCGACTTCTGCACCGTCCGCTACCCCGTCGCCGTCGGTATCAGCCGTCAGCGGTTCGGTTCCATGTACCTGAACCTCGGCTCCGTCTTGCAAGCCGTCGCCGTCCGTGTCCGGCGCGCTCGGGTCCGTCCCATGAGTATCGACTTCGACGCCGTCGGTGAGGTTGTCGCCGTCCGTATCCGCGACGTGAGGGTCGGTATCGTGGGTCTGCTCACGCTTGTTGTCCAGTCCGTCGCTCTCGAAGTCCTCGCTGGCGTCGAGCGTCCCGTCGCCGTCCGTGTCGGTCGCCCGCGGATCCAGCCGGTCGTACTCCAACTCGAACCCATCCTGAAGCTCGTCGCCGTCGGTATCTGGGTCGAGCGGGTCGAGCGTCGCGTCGAACTCCTCAGCGTTGCTCGCGCCGTCCCGGTCCAAGTCCTCCGCGCCGTCCCGTCGGCCGTTGTCGCTCTCGTCGGGCGCAGTCCGATTCGAGTCGCTGTCCGGATTGTCCGGCAACAACCCCGCCACCGTCTCGTTCCCGTCCGTCACCCTGTCGTCGTCAGTATCCGCCGCCAACGGGTCCGTCCCATACTGCAGGACCTCCTCACCGTCGGATAGACTGTCGCCGTCGCTATGAACCGCCAACGGGTCAGTGTCGTACTCGTTGACCTCCTCGCCATCCGTGAGACCGTCGCCGTCAGTGTCCGCGACCAACGGTTCAGTGCCGTGGTCGTGGACTTCGGGACCGTCTTCCAGACCGTCCCCGTCCGTGTCTACCGTGAGCGGGTCGGTACCGTTCTCGCGGACTTCCGCCGTGTCGTTGAGACCATCGTCGTCGGTGTCTGCGTCAGTGGGTTCAGTGCCGTACTCGTGGATTTCCGTGGCGTCCGAGAGACCGTCACCGTCCGTGTCGGGTTCGTTCGGATCCGTCTCGTGCTTCTCCACTTCCGCCGCGTCGGTCACCCCGTCACCGTCAGTGTCGACCACATTCGGGTCGGTCCCGTACCGCTTGACCTCCGCGCCGTCCCAAAGACCGTCGTCGTCGCTATCAACCGTATTCGGGCTGGTGTGTTGGACGTTGATCTCGGTCGCATCTCCTAGTCCGTCGCTATCGCTATCGAACTCGGTCGGGTCGGTGTCGTACCGACGTAACTCCTCGTGGTCGTCCAGTCTGTCGCCGTCCGTGTCGATGCCGGTCGGGTCGGTCCCAAGTCGCACCTCGGCGTCATCCGTCACCCCGTCGCCGTCCGTATCGTTGCTCGCCGGGTCGGTGCCGTACTGACTGACTTCCACCCCGTCGGCGATGCCGTCATCGTCCGAGTTGTTGCTCAATGGGTCGCTCCCGTACCTCGTCGTCTCGTTGTCGAGGAGACCATCGTCGTCCGTGTCGGGATTGAGCGGATCGGTGTCGTATTTTTGGAGTTCCGCGCCGTCTTCGAGACCGTCGCCGTCCGTGTCGGGATCGTCGAGCGCGGTGCCGAGGGTCTGCTCGCGCTGGTTGGATAGGCCGTCGCCGTCGAGGTCGCCGCCAGCATCGTCCGTTGCGTTCCCGGTCGCGGTGCTGTCGACCCGCACGGGACTGAGACCGTCGGCACGAATCTCGACACCATCCGCGAGACCGTCGCCGTCCGTGTCGGCCCGGAAGGGGTCCGACCCGACGTGCTGTTCGGCGGCGGTCGTGGCGTTATCAGCGTCGAAGTCCTCCCGGCCGTCGCGGACGCCATCGTCGCCCTCGTCGCTGTCGGTCCGAGCGGCGTCGCTGTCAGGGTCCAGCGGGTCGGTCCCAGTAACTGCCTCCTCGTAGCTCGCGCGAAGACCGTCGCCGTCGAGCCGCAGGACTGCAGAATCGTGCTGGACGAGCGAGACATTCGTCGTGGTCATGGCGACGCCAGCGGTCGTCGCGTTCACGACGATGCGGTGGGGCGCGTCGGTCAGCCGGAGGGTCGCGGTGAACGTCGCGTTGCGACCGGGCGCGCTCGGCGTCGAGACCGACACCGGTCGCCGGTCACCGTCCACGGTCACGGTGACGTTGGTGTAAAGCGTGCGCGCGTCGGACACCACACCGCGGAGGGTGTACGTGTAGCGGCCGTCACGGAACGGGTCTTGCCGTGTGGTGAGCCGCACCTGCGGGTCGGTGGCGCGGTCCAACAGAGCGAGCGCGCGCTGGGCGGCCAGCCAACTCTCCTTGTACGCGTCGATAGCGGCGGCGTACCGGCCGTTCGTCCGGCGTCGGTCGCCGCGCGCGAGCGCCTCGCGCGCCGTCGAGACATGCGAGGAGACTTGGGTGGCGGTCGTGTCGTTTAGCGAGGTTGGGTGTTGGTTGACGCGTTTGATGTCGGTGAGGGCGGTGTCGGCGGCGCGGTGGTCGGCGACGGCGAGGAGGCGGGCGGCGGCGGGGGTTGAGTTTTGGATGTCGGCGGCGACCTGTTGGTCAGTGATGAAAACGTCTCGGCTTTCCGGCCGGGTTGGTCCGGAGATGGCGAGGGTTGCTTTGAGTCTGGCGAGCGCGTTGGCGGTGTCGTTGCTTGCGGCGAGCCGGTCGATGGCGACTCCTCTGAGTTGTCTGGCGTTCGATGTAGAGAGTTGTGTTGCGAGTTCGGTTGTGGTGTTGGGTGGGGATTGGGCGTTGGGTACGGGTGAGGAGGTCGCGGGTGGGGTAGGCGAGGAGGAAGTGGGTGTGCTGACTGCGTTGAGCGGCAGGGCGGCTGTGACGATGAGAAGTGAAAATATTACTGCTAATATCTGACGAGATAACTGCATTTTCCCTATCTGTTAAGACAGTATTTATTTAAAAGTTATTACCTAGTTCTGGCTGATATGATTGGTCATTGAAAACCGCACCACACGGCGGCGTGTCCGTAGAAAGACAATCCCACGGCATAAGCCATGGGCAGGCGACAGATACACCAGCAGTTCGACAACACTGCAAAGCGCACCCTCTCGAAGCACTCGAAGAAGTGACCACCACAACCGCAACCCACAACTACAACCCTCCACGGGAGAGTTTCCCCGGCCACAGACGCTGTTGGCGGTCAAACCGCTCCCTCACCCTCTCTATAGTTGCCGCTGGATGCCGCTGGAACTGATAGACGCACCAGTAAGCGTATCGTGTCACCGCCACGAGGAGCCACCGTTTGGGGTGGGCTACATGTCGTGACGGATTCAGACCGCGGTCGATTACGGTCGGTTGTGGGAGAGAGGTGTCCCTCTCGGGGGATGTGTGGGTCCACCCACTCCGTTATCCGGCCACCTCGTCTGTTGCCGGACCCTCCGACTCACCGAGCGAATGCTCGCCCGGTAGATCGGCGTCGTCCGTGAGAACGACAACGTTCTCCTTGTACGTGAGGCCGTCCGCGGTGCGTTTCTTCTGGGTAGTGATGAGGCGGTGCTTGCTGAGTTCTCGCATCGCGTCAAGCGTCCGCCGCGCCAATTCTTGCGCATAGTTTTTCGAGACGCCCTCCTCGTTTGCGCGAATCCAGTCCGCAAGGTCCGAGGATTTCAGGTAGACGCGCCACCCGCTGCTGCCGGTGGTCCACAACTGATAACGGCCGGGATCGTCTCGTTCTCGCCACGCTTTCGCCGCTAATTCGTCTGGCTTCCGGTTGGTGACGCTCGCGAGCATTTCGTCATCATAGCGAGCAAGTCGCTGGATCGGGAGGAGGTCGGCCGTGGAGTGTGCGACTGCGCCGCCACGATTGAGTGCATCCTCCTCTCCAGGCAAGCGAGCATAGTGGTTGCCGTCGTCTTTCGTGACCCGCTCGACGCGCTCGCCCTCGATGTCGAGCAGTTCGTCCATGATGTTCGGCTCGACGTTGTCATACTGGAGGTGTGCGCTTTTTTCGAGTTCTCGCGATTGGAGTTCCGCGATCATCGACCGCGTTCCGTTCGCCTTCGCTTCCAGCGCGCTCAGGCGCGCATCGTGTTCGCCTTCGACTGTCTCCGCTACGTTTGCGAGTCGCGCTTCGGCTTCCCGGCGTGCGTCACGTTCGTTGGCTAGTTCGTCGCGGAGGTCGTCTACCTCGGCTTCGAGGTCGGCGATCTGTTCGTGGAGGTCCGCGGTTGCTTGCTGGATGCGTTGTTCGACGAGTTCATCGAGCTGGTCGGGGAGTACTTGTTCGGTCGGGGTGTGCGATTCGTCGGTGGGGGTGTCGGTGGTCATGGGTTCTCGGGGAGGTTCGGTGATAGTTGGATGGCGATACCGCTAGGCGTGCATGCGCGCGAACGGACGAACAAGGGCCGACTGAGCTACCCGCGGGATTGCCCGCGGAGACACTCAGTCGGCGGATTCACGAGGAGTTCCGTCTCAGGTATGTCGATATCGAGCGAGGTAGCGTTCCGCACGAACAACTGCGCAACTAGGCTTTCGCCCTCCTCGGTGAGGTTGCAGGTGAATCCACGGGCGTCCTCCGGGTGATCGGTCTTCGTGATGAAGCCTCGCTCGACGAGTTCGTTGAGCCGCGGGTAGAACTGGCCGCCCTCGGTGTTGGTCTGGCCGAGTGTTTCGAGTTCCTCCATGACATCCGTCCCAACCGGGGTGTCGTTCGCTTGGTTCGCGCGGTAGGCCGCGAGTAGGAGGTCGCGTTTATAGCTCGTGAGATCGGCCGCCATCTCCGTTATTGAGCGAGACGAATTCATCGACGGTCACCTCCCGTGCGAGCAGTAAATTCCGTGGGTAGGGTGCAACCACAGGGCTGGAGGGTGTGTTCCGTGGGACTATCGGCAGTGATCGCGGAAATCTTCGAATTACAGCACGGACACTCACCATCCTCAAGCGTCGTCGTGACACTACTCATTGGTCGGTCACCTCCTCGTTCGCACGGCGGATCCGCTGGCAGAACTGGCAGGGTGCGTACCGCTGGTCTTGAGCGTCGGCGCGGGCGAGTTGTGTGAGGTCGTCGTGGTCCACCGGGCACAGCGGGGTATCGTCGTGGTCGGTCTCGTGGTAGGCGTACGTATTCGTCCGATTCGTCGTCCGGACGAGAACGGTGTCACTTGCGGGAAACG